>CAYYNJ010000010.1:2570-9061 GCA_964472775.1 uncultured Spirochaetaceae bacterium | reverse complement strand
GAGCTACAAGGCGGTGAACGATTCCAACGGTATGGGGTACTTTATCGACTGGATAACCCCCACCTTCTACGACACCTGTTCCGCTGCGGTGCAGGAACTCATGGGCGGCAACCTGAGCCCCGAGGCTTTTACCGCCCGGCTCCAAGCCGATTACGACAACTTCACTAAATAAGAGCTTCGTTGAAACCTCAACCCCGGATTCCGGCCCCGCGCCGGGATCCGGGTTGTTTAAGGAAACCAAACAATCAGTATGCATAAGACATTAATCATCGGTCCCGTTTTCTGTGATCTTTTGCTGGATGGATACAGCAGGACCCCCGAAGCGGGGGAGGAAATTTTTCTCAAAGGCATTCACCTTTCTCTGGGAGGAGCGGCCATCACCGCCACCGCCCTGGCCATGCTGGGGGTAAAAACCGGCCTTCTTTCGTTCACCGGCCTCGATCCTCTGGGCCAGTATTTGCAGGACGAGTTGACATCCCACGGTATAGATACGTCGTCTCTTGACGCGGTGGCCGATTTTGATACCTCCCTGACCCTGGTTTTCCCTTACGAGAACGACCGGGGTTTTATCACCCGGGCCATGGAGGACCGAGTTTTCGCAGCCCTGGTCCGGGAAAAACTAGGGTCTTTAGATTTTACCGGCCTAGGGAACATTCACCTTACCTTTTCTCTGCTGAAAGACCCCCGAATCGCAAGTATTATCCGAACCCTCTCGGCGAAGGGGATCGAAATCTCCCTGGACCTGGGCTACGAAGAGGCTCAGTCATGGACGGAAGGGGACTTTGAACTTCTGAGAGGGATCGATTATTTCATGCCGAATGAAAAAGAGATTCGGCTCATCACCGGGGAAGAAGATTTGGAGACGGCGCTGCGGCGCCTCCAGGAAGCCGTGACCCACCCCATGGTAACCCTGGGAGAAAAAGGAGCCGCCTTCCTGGACGAGCAGGGCGGGTATCACCAAGTACCGTCCCTGCCCACCGCAACGGTGAACACCACCGGTGCGGGAGACTCTTTCTCCGCCGGGTTCCTCTACGGCCGCTCCCGGGGACTATCCCTGAGAGATTCGGTGAGGCGGGGGGTCATCACAGGAAGTCTGACGGCGGGTTCCCGGGATTCGGTATCCCCGGAAATTTCCCAGGGACGGGTCGAAGCGTTGATGCGGTAAACAGTGAAGGTGTTATCAGGCTACCGGGCCGTAACGCGGCGCATGGTTTGCGGTTAACGCCGTGTTTTTATAGAAGGAGTTATCCATGAGGTTAGGAATCATTGGGGGGGCCAGCGTGCGGACTCCCCTTTTAGTAAAGAATCTGCTGAGCCGAAAGGATTCGGGGCTGGAGTCCCTGGCCCTCTTTGACACCGATTATACCAGACTGAAACTCATGTCTTCCCTCATGGAGACGATCTCTCAACGGCTGGAGAGCACGGTGAAGATAGAACTCTGCGCCACCTTCGAACAGATGGCCCAGGGGGCGGATTTTGTCTTTTCCAGCTACCGGCAGGGAGGCGATGCGGGGCGGGTTTTAGACGAAAAAATCCCCGGAGAATTCGGGATGCTCGGTCAGGAGACCGTGGGAGCCGGCGGGGCCGCCATGGCCTTGAGAACCATTCCCTCGGCCCTGGAATACGCCAATAAGCTCAAGGACATCGCCCCGGGAGCATGGATGATCAACTTCACCAACCCTTCGGGGATCCTGTCCCAGGCCCTCCTGAACTACAGCAAGAATGAAAACATCCTGGGGATCTGTGATGCCCCGGTGGTGGTGAAAAATATGGCTGCCCGATACCTGCGGTGTCCGGTGGACGAAATTTCCTTTAAGAGCTTCGGCTTGAACCACCTGGGGTGGGTCTACGACATCCGCCTCCGGGGAGAACCGGTTTTAGAGAGGCTGGTGGCTGAGGCGGAAGCCTTCTGTCAGGAGGAACCGCTCTACACCCGGTTGACCGATCACATCAAAGAAACGGGATTGATACCCAACGAATACCTTCTTTTTTACCTTCATTCCCGGGAAATTCAAAAGAATTACACCGCCGGGTCCTACAGCCGCAGCGGATACATCCGGCAGATTAACGACGAGTTTTTTCAGAAACTGAGGGACCGCCGGGGCGAGGGAATGGAACTCTATCAGGAGTATCTGGCCCGGAGGGAAGGTTCCTACATGAGTGTGGAAACGGGGAAAAAGAGAGAGGAGGAGAAGCATGACTTCTTTACCACCCGGAATCATTTCGGATACGATGATGTGGCCATTGCCGTGATGGACGCCCTGCGGGGCCGGGGAGACCTGGACCTGCCGGTGAACCGGCGAAATGACAGCTGCCCTTATCTTGAAGCCGGTGATGTGGTGGAAGTTACCTCGGTGATCCGGGAAGGCCGGGTGGAGGAGGGGTTTGAAGTTCCCGATCTTCCCGCCTCCCTGGTGGATCTTCTCATCCGGGTCAAGACCTACGAGCGGAAGCTGGTGGACGGATTCATGAGGGGCAGCAAAAGCCTGGTCTTGGAAGGAATGAAGGCCAACCCCTTGATTCGTCCGGACAAGGCCGAAGCCCTTCTGGATAGAATCATCTCGGTTCACTCCATCGGAGGATTACAGTGATTTTCAAGACATCGACCCGCAGTCTCTATGACCAGGCTTGGCGGGGGCTGCTCTACTTCCTTCCCGGATTAGGCGTTTACCTTCTCTTTTTTGCCACCCCCGTGGCCCGGTCTTTAGTGTCCAGTTTTTTTGAGTATGACACCATGTTCTCCCGCTCCTTTGCGGGCTTTTCGAACTACCTCGAAGTTTTTGGTGACCGAGCCTTTTGGGAGGCCCTCCGGCACAACGGGGTGCTGATTCTCTTTCTCATGATCCTCCCGGGTTTGGCGGGGCTGCTGTTGGCCACCCTGTTTGAAGTGGGAAAACCCCGGTTCGGCAAAGTTTTTGAGGTGACCTTTTTCGCCCCCCAGATCCTTTCACTGGTGGTGGTGGGGGTCATCTGGAAATGGATCTTCAATCCCGTGTTCGGGATTCTCAATAGTTTTTTAAAGCTCATCGGTTTGGATCTTTTGGCCAAGGCATGGCTGGGGGATCCCGCTTTCGCCCTGTCGGCGGTGGGGCTGACGGGAACCTGGGTGAACTACGGCTTTGCCATGGTCATTTTCCTGGCGGGGTACAAAAAGATTTCCCCCGCCCTCTTTGAATCGGCTTCACTGGACGGGGCGGGATTCTGGAAAAAATTCTATTACATTTCCCTGCCGTCCCTTAAAAAAGAGGTGGCCGTGGTGTTCACCTATCTCTACATCCAGGCCCTTAAAACCTTCGATCTGGTTTATGTGATGACCAAAGGGGGTCCGGGTACCTCCTCTTCGGTGATCTCTCTCTACGTATTCAAAAACGCCTTTCAGTACAACAGGCTCGGATACGCCGCCACCCTGGCGATCTATCTGCTGGTTTTTATCTCCATCGGATCGATCCTCATAGGGAAAATTACCGGGAGGGACCTGAATGAATAAGAATATTTTACCCAAACTGATAACCTATTTCGTTCTCATCCTCGTCCTGGTGGTAGCGCTGACACCCCTGTTTTTTACCTGGTTCACCGCCTTCAAGACCAAGGCTGAATTGGTGACCAATGTCTTCGGCCTCCCCCGGGAGTGGCAGTGGCAGAATATCGGCCGGGCCTGGATTCAAGGCCACTTTGGAACCTACTATGGAAACTCCGTGGTGGTGGCTCTTCCGGTGGTGGTTCTCTCCCTGATTCTCTCGGTGATGAATTCTTACGCCCTGGTGTATTTTAAACTGCCCTTACGAAAATTCTTGTTTCAGCTTTTTCTGCTTGGCATGGCGGTGCCCATGGAGGTGGTGGTGATTCAGCAGTATTACCACATGCTGAATTTAGGCCTGTTAAACACCCGGACCAGCCTTATTCTGGCCCAGATCGCCATGTCCCTGCCCTTTGGCACCTTTTTCCTGGCCTCCAGCCTGCGCTCCATTCCCCGGGCCCTGGTAGAATCGGCAGAAGTGGACGGCGCAGGAACCTGGCCCATCCTCTGGAAGGTTTTAATGCCCCTGTTGACCCCTTCGCTTGTGGCTGCATCGGTTTTCTTTTTTATCTGGACCTGGAATGAATTCCTTCTGGCCTTGGTCTTGATCAGTGTGGAGAACCTCCGGACCCTGCCTCTGGGGATGGCTTTTTTCCAGGGACGATACGTGGGCGACAGTCCGCTCATGGCCATGGGAGCCACCCTGATGACCGTCCCGGTCATTATCTTTTATATGGCTTTACAGAAATATTTCATTTCGGGGATAGTGGCCGGAGCGGTGAAGGAGTAGGATAATCCCCGCATTTCCTTGACAAGGGTAAAGAGGATAATTAGAGTTTTCTCATAATGGCGGTGCGGGGAGTGTTTTATGAGAAAAGCTGCGGTGGCGATGGTATGGCTTGTTATTATATTCATCCTTTCGGGGTGCTATGACAGAACCCTAGAAGAACTAAGCGAAGATGAAATAAAACAAATTCTGTCCGATGTGGTGGCCAGTGAACAAGCCCTGGAAGAGGCGGGACTTCGCTACTTTGCTAAGCTTTCCGCAGAGAATAACAACATCATTAGCCCCCAGGCCTTGTTTGATCGGCTGAATCAAGGGGAAAACCTCTTTGTCTTAGATATCCGGCGGGAAGAGGATTATAAAGCGGGCCACATCAAATCAGCCCAGAATATCTGGTGGTTTGATATCGGTAAAAACCTGGATCAGCTTCCCAAGGACCGCATCATCCTGGCAACCTGCTACTCCGGGCAGAGTGCCGGCCAGGTTGTGGGGGCCCTGACCGTCATGGGCTACGAGGCCCTTTCCTTGGCGGGGGGGATGAACGGCGGCTGGCTGGCGTCGGGCTTGCCCGTAGTTACCTCCGAGTAGGGGGGGCGGTATGCGAAGCATCAGGTTACAGCTGACCTCCGCTTTTCTCAGTATTGTTTTTCTAGCGGTTATTATTTTTCTCTCCGGATATTGGGGTATCCGGAGTCTGACTAACGATCTAAGTTACATTAATGAGGACAATCAATCCATCAGCGGTTATCAGGAGCTTTCTTCCCTGGTCAGCCGGGTTCAGCTGAACACTTCGGGGTTGGTGGAGAACAGGGATCAGACCGGGCTTCGGGAGTTTGAGGCCCTGGAAAATTTCTTCCAAGAGACCGATCTTTTCCAGAGAGCCGGGCGGGCCAAGGCGCAACAGGTACTTATCTATTATATTCAAATCAGCACCCGGGAATATCTAGAGAAATTCCGCACCGAGTTTCTTCCCCTCTGGGAAAAGCAGACCCGGCAGGGTGAGGCTAGTGTGGGAGATACCCTGAGGAATATTCAGGACCGTAACGGCGCCGCCGGTTTTGATACGGTGGTTGATTACCGGGTGGGCTTAAACCGGCAGCAGCGGGAACTTTTGGCGGTTCAGCGGAGGATTCAGCTGGCGGCGGAAAAGCTGAATGAACTGCTGTCAGCGGAGATCCGGCAGGTCAACAGCCAATCCGAAGCCTTCAGCAGAACCATCAGCCTGACCATGCTGGTCGTGGCGGTGGGTGCATTTCTCTGGAGCCTGGGGATTGCGTTTTTTTACAGCGGCCGTTTTACCGGCGCAGTCAAGGATATTTTCAACGCCATGAAAGACATTGCCGAGGGAAAGCTGACGGTTAAGCTAAAAAGTTCCTCTCGGGATGAGATAGGTGCCCTGGGAGAGAATTTCAATCTTTTTATCGATAAATTGTCCCAAATCATCCTGGGAATCCGTTCTGATATCACCGACAGCCTGTCGAATAATACCCGCCTCGTGGAGGCGGTGAGCGGAACCAGCGAGTCGGCGGTAGAGATCGATGCCTTGGCCGGAAAGGTCCAGTCCGTGATAGAGCGGCAGTCGCAAATTGTTTCCGAAGTATCCGCCAATATGGAAGAGATCGCCCAGACCATCGAAAACCAGGATCGAATTATCACCCGGCAATCCGGGGCGGTGGAAACCGGAACCAGCGCCGTTGAAACCTTGATTCATGATGTGACAGAAATCAGTGACAGTTTGAACAACAACGCCAAGGAGTTTTCGCTTCTTCTAGAAATAACCAAGGACGGGGCTTCCCGGATAGGCGAACTCAAAAAAATCATCCAGGCCCTCTCAAGACAGTCCGAGACGGTTATCGAAGCCAATATGGTGATAAAAAGCATCGCCGCCCAGACCAACCTCCTGGCCCTGAATGCCGCCATCGAGGCGGCCCATGCCGGCCAGTCCGGCGCCGGGTTCGCCGTGGTGGCCGATGAAATCCGCAAACTGGCGGAAAACGCCAATACCCAGTCCCGGTTTATCTCGGAAAATCTCAAAGGCCTATGATTCACTATTCGTCAGCCCAGCTGATTATTTTGGAGAAAAAGTTGGTAACTATTCAGGTAAATTAGATTTAGATGACACTTTAAATAAAACTGTGATTTCGATACCTATCGACAAATCATTCGCAAGCTCAATGTTTGAATATAACG
>CAYYNJ010000010.1:0-2560 GCA_964472775.1 uncultured Spirochaetaceae bacterium | reverse complement strand
CCATTATTCCGATGTGACGGGCAAATCATTTGACGGAATCTCGGTGAAGGTGGAGGAGACCACGGGGCTGCAGGAACATGTCATGAACGACATCAATACCCAGTCCGAGAAGGGGGGGGAAATCCTGAATTCTTTAAGCACCATCAGCAGGATAACCGGAGAAGTCCAGGATGGTTCCCGGGAAATGCTGCAGAGCAGCAAGGCGGTGATTTCTGAAATTGGTCATCTGGTTTCCATAAGCCGTGAGGTCAGCGATGACGCCGGGGAAGTGACCGTTAAGGCCGGAGGGGTTCGGGATGATGCCGCCCGTTCCCATGAGATACTGAACGCCAATGTGGCGACAACCAAAAAGTTAGATCACAAAGTGTCGGTCTTTCAGGTGGATCAATTATCCTGAAGTTTTTGAACAAAGTCCCTCAGCCGTTGTTCCACCGCACCGGAGAAATTCGCATCGCCGAGCCGGGTGTTCATTACGGCGGTGCTGTCTTCCTTCTTGTCTTCCGGTAGAACCAGATCGATGGGAAAAGCCTCGGCGTGGAGGTACTTGTCTCCGGAGAGGCGCTGTACCTCCCGGAAGACCCCGGCGTATCCGAACTTGTCGTCTTTGGTCTTTTCACCGCCTCCGCAGCAGCAGGCGAAGGAGAGGCGGTTGATCTGGTCACCGTATTTTTTGATAAAATTACGGAGGGGGGAGATAAGCCGTCCCATCCAGATGGGGCCGCAGAGGACGACGGAATCGTAGTCTCCCGGCGGTTTTCGGAGTTTTTTAATCCCGCCGCCTTTCCCGATGAGTGAAAAGATCATGAGAAAGAAGAACAGATCCAGATGAGGACGGAGTCCTTCAAGGTCTGCTTCCAGGGCCGCAGCGATCTTCCGGGCTAAATAACCGTTGCTTCCGGTTTTAGAGTAATAGACAACCAGGGTTTTCATTTTCATTCACCCCCTTATTGCATAATATAACCGTTTATAGAAAAGAGGGTAAAAATCTTACTTAAAAGCACACCCGGTTCCGGCCGTCGGCTTTGGCCTGATAGAGGCACTTATCCGCTTTATCAATCAAGTCGTCAATATTAGTCATTTCCTCACTGATTTCGGCGGTGCCCATGCTGACGGTGACCCTTCCGGGGCCGGGAAAGTTGTGATCTTGAATCAGCATTCTGATGTTCTCCGACACCGCAAGAGCCTCTTTCAGGGATGTTTCAGGGAGAAGGATGATAAACTCCTCCCCGCCGTAGCGGCCGAAACCATCACAGCTGCGCAGATGGGTTTTGACGAGAACCGCCATGGTCCGGAGGACATCATCCCCGGTTAGGTGGCCGTAACTGTCGTTTATTTTCTTGAAAAAATCGATGTCGATGATGCTGATCGAGTAGGGGCGTTTGTACCGCAGATAACGCTGATGCTCCGCCGTTATCTTTTCCATCAGAATGCCCCTTGTGTCGATCTGGGTAAGATGGTCTATCTTCATGATCTTTTCGATTTTATTCCGGGAAATGATGTAGTAGGAACCAAGAAGAAGGATGAGGGCGAGCAGGATCACAAAAACAGTGGTTATGATAACGAAGGAGTGGGAAATGTCTTCCAGCTTTTCCCGGCTGAACAAGGCGAACAGGTAGGCTACATTTTCATTGAGAAAGTTTTTTATGGGAATGAAGGTCACCACCGAGGGGGTTCCCTCCACTGTCATCTCGATTGAAAATGATTTGCCTTCGGGGCCCCAGAGGTTGATCATATCTTGGACGCGGGCTTTTTCCTGTTCGGAGATGCTATCTTCCAGAATGCATTCTTTAGAAATGCCTTTATCCAGAACATAACGGTTATCCACCCCCCAGGGGATATAGTTGTCCAGTTCCGCTGTAAAGACCTTCTTTTCCATATGGCTCCTTAAAAGAACAAATTGAGCTTTCTGTCCAAAGATAAGATAGATTTTATTGATAATGTTCTCCATGGAAATGCTCAGTTCAACAGATCCTAGGTGTTCATCATAGGGAGCCATTCAAGCATATGGTTTAATGCAGTAATCAGGGGAGACCAGAACAAAATAGAGATCGGCAACAGGACAAGCATCCAGGACGGCGTTATTATCCATGCAGACCCTGAAAATGGGGTTCAGGTTGGGGATAATGTATCTGTAGGGCACGGGGCTGTTCTGCACGGGTGTAAAATAGAGGAGAATGTAATAATAGGCATGAATTCGACTGTGCTGAACGGGGCAGAGATATGGAAAAACTCAATTGTCGGTGCAAACGCGCTTGTGCCCCAGGGGAAGAAGTTCCCGCCTAACAGCCTTATTATTGGGGTCCCGGGTGCGGTAAAAAGGGAAACGAACGAGGAAGATATTGAGGCTATACAGGAAAATGCTGAAGAGTATGTTGAGATGGCAGAAGAGTATAGAGAAGAGATAAAGAGATATGCTTTCACAAAATCAAGTTCAATGACCTGATGCACTTTCATAAAATAAAGTTCAATGACCTGAATCCAAGTCCGATGGCCTGAATTCTGGCAGTACCGCGCCCGGAGAAAAGCATCACAAAATATACATAAGTGATGTGCACAGGAA
>CAYYNJ010000009.1:21521-25020 GCA_964472775.1 uncultured Spirochaetaceae bacterium | reverse complement strand
ATGGGCTTTCCCGGGGCTGCGCCGGGGTGGTGAAAGGACGGGCGGACCGGGATATTGCCGGTCATATTCTTGAAAGGATCGGGGAGGGGCCTGGGGTATGAACTTTGTTCCCATAGACATTTTTTTTCTCGTGTTGTTTCTTATCATCACCGTACGCTGTGTTTTCCGGGGATTTGTGGCGGAGATGATGGCCATCCAGGCGGTGGTGGGAGGAATTATTCTCGCTTTTCTCTTGTCTCCCCTGGTGGCGGGATGGCTGGATGAGCTGATGAAACCGTCCCGGTGGAATCCGATTATCGCCTTTTTAGCGGTTTTCCTTATCGTTTACCTGTTTGTGAAGATTTTAGAGAAAATCTTCGCCAGTATCTTCGATAGGCTGAATCTGGAGAGACTTGACCGTGCCTTGGGGCTGTTTTTGGGAATGGTGGAGGGAGTGCTGATTTTGACGGTACTGGTGTATCTCATCGATCTGCAGCCCCTCTTCGATGCCGAAAAGATTTTGGCCGGAAGCCGGGTGGCCCAGTGGATCCATTTGCTTCTTCCCCAAGGGCCCAAGATGGTGACCGAAGGTCTTAACACTATTATTTAATCAAGGAGTCTGCGGTGTTTGAAAACATCCTGGGGCAGCCCCAGGTGGTGGAAGCTTTGAAACGCGATATCCAGCAGGGGACCCTCCCCTGGTCGCTGCTTTTTCACGGTAATGAATACTCCGGAAAGCTCTCGTGCGCCCTGGAACTTGCCCGGGGGCTGACCTGCGGTGAGCCCGGGGCTCCCTGGAACTGCCATTGCCCTTCGTGCCGTCAGCAGCGGCTTTTGATCCATCCTTACACCCTCATGGTGGGGGACCGGTACTTTCGTGATGAAATTGAAGCCTGCGCCGCCGCCTATCAGAGGAGCGGTCAGACGTCCACCCGGTTCTTGTTCGTCAGGAGCGTCCGGAAACTTCTCCGCCGTTTTGACCCGGTATTGGCGGACGAAAAGGATGCGGCCCTGAAGAGGGTTAAGGCCGCCCTGGGGGAGTTGGAAGAACGGATTCTTCCCTTTCACCCCGACGGCAGCGCCCCCGAAGGGGCCGCCTTGGAGAAGGAGATCGGTAAGATCACCGAACTGGCGGGAAAGATTCAAGCCGGCGGGGGGGTGGATCGAATCGGCATCGACCAGGTCAGGCGTATCGCCGCCTGGTCCCACGAGACCTCCGAATCCCACAAGGTGGTGATTTTTGAGAATGCCGACAAGATGAACGACTCCGCCCGGAATGCCTTGCTGAAAACGTTAGAAGAACCGCCTCCCCAGACCACCTTTCTTCTCCTCACCAGCCGGAAGGGGGGCATCATGCCCACCATCCTGAGCCGGGTGAGGCCCTATGCCTTCGCGCCGCGGACCGACCAGGTCTCTCAAGAGGTTCTATCACGGATATTTAAAGAAGAGAGCCGGGAATATCCCACCCTGCGGGATTATTTTCTTGCCTGGAACATTAATCTTGAGGGTATCCGCCGGGGAGCCCATCGTTTTCTGGAAGGCCTTAAGAACGGTGACCCCCTGGATAGGGATAACCTAGAGGCGCTTTTCCCCGCCGGCGGAGAGCACCGCAAAACATTCCGGGTGTTTTTACAGGAGGTTTCCGCCTCGATAGAGGGGCAGTACCCCTACGAGAAACTTAGGGAAAAACCGGGCCGGGCCGAACGGTTTTCTCAGTGGAACGACCTGTTCCGCCAAGCCTTGGCGGGAAGCGAGAGTTACAACCAGAGCCCGCCATTGCTGATTGAGGGGTTATACTACGCCATGAGGGGAGACAGATGAGACGGTTTATTGCCCGGGCCCTGAATAAGCTGGCCAAACTTGATGAAGATCAGGTACGAACCCTTATCCAGGATCTGGCCATGGAAAATGACCATCTTGAAACGGTGCTGGATTCCATGACCGACGGGGTGGTGGTGCTGGATAAAGAAGACCGGGTCATATTTCTCAACACGGCGGCCCTGAAGCAGCTGCCCCTCACCGGCGGCGATCCTTATGAAAAACCCCTCTGGGAATCCCTGTCCGATCCGGATGTGGCGGACTTTGTGGAGGAATACATCCGGCGGATCAAAGACGGTCATGAAAAAGAGTTTTCCTACGGCAACGGGGCGGCGGGAACCCGGACTCTGGCCTACAGCATCATGCCCCTGAAGAAAGATAAAACCGTCCAGGGGAAGATGCTCCACATCGAGGATGTCACCCTGAAACGGCAGGAGGAAGCCCGGTTGCGCCGGGCGGAGAGCCTGGCTTCCCTCACCACCTTGGCGGCGGGAGTGGCCCATGAGATCAAGAATCCCCTGGGCTCCATAGGTATTCATATTCAGCTTCTGCAGCGCGCCTTGGGAGCCGAGGGAGAACTTGATAAACAGACCATGGGCGAGTACCTGGAGGTGGTCAGCGAAGAGCTGGAGAGGCTCAACGGTATCGTGGTGGATTTTCTCTTCGCGGTCCGGCCCATGGACCTGCACACCCAGGTATGTTGTTTGAACGAACGGGTGGAGGATGTGATAAGCTTTGTCCGGTACGAATTGGACGAGCGGCATATCCGGATCGAAACGAACTACGCCGAAACCCTCCCTTGTATCTCCCTGGACGATAAATACATTAAACAGGCCTTGCTGAACTTAATAAAAAACGCCGAAGCCGCCATGGAAGACGGGGGGGTGATCAAATTTTCCACCTGGGAAGAAGGCGGATCGGTTTACCTCTCCATTCAGGATACCGGTTCGGGTATTTCAGAAGAACATCTGTCCAAAATATTCGAACCGTATTTTACCACCAAAGATTTTGGATCCGGCTTGGGACTCACCTTGGTCTATAAGATCATCAAGGAGCACCGGGGGGATATAACGGTGAAATCTAAAAAAGGTAAGGGGACCACCTTTACCTTTCGGTTCCCCATACCCCGGAAAGATCAGCGGCTGCTGTCCCATACTCAGGACGAATCGGGGGAAGAGAAATCATGAAATTTTCAATTTTGGTAGTGGATGACGAGAAAAATATTCGGGAGGGAATCGCCAAGTCCCTGGAGCTGGATGGATACGGAACCGTTCTAGCCTCCCATGGAGAGGAGGCCCTCAAGCTGGTGGAAAACCGGGAGGTGGATCTGATTATCTCGGATCTGAAGATGCCGGTCATGAGCGGTCAGGAGCTTCTGAAGAAAATTTCTTCCGCCTATCCCACCTTGCCGGTGATCATCCTCACCGGCCACGGCACCATCGAAAGTGCCGTGGCCGCCATGAGGGACGGAGCCTTCGACTTCTTGACCAAGCCGGTCAATCTGGACCGGTTGACCCTGCTGGCTAGGCGGGCCCTTTCCAACCGGGATCTTGTTCTTCAGCACCGGGCCCTCCAGGAGGAGGTGGCCCGGCTCAGCGAGAAAAACAAGTCTTCCCTGGTGATGGGCAAGAGCAGCGGCATGCGCCGGGTGATGGATGTGGTGGAGCAGGTGGCGGATACCAAGGCCTCGGTGTTGATCACC
>CAYYNJ010000009.1:19557-21511 GCA_964472775.1 uncultured Spirochaetaceae bacterium | reverse complement strand
GTGGCCGACACCATTCATAAGCTTTCATCCCGCAGAGCACAGCCCTTCGTGAAGGTACACTGTGCGGCCCTTACCGAAACCCTCCTGGAGAGTGAGCTTTTCGGTCATGAAAAGGGGGCCTTCACCGGGGCGGTGACCACCAAAAAAGGCCGTTTTGAACTGGCCGACGGAGGCACCATCCTGTTGGATGAAATCGGCGAGATCAACGGCGCCACCCAGATTAAAATACTCAGGGTTCTGCAGGAAAAAAAGTTCGAGCGGGTGGGGGGGGAGAAGTCCCTGGAGGTGGATATACGCATCATCTCCGCCACCAACCGGAATCTGGCGGAAGAAATTGCCGAAGGCAATTTCCGGGAAGACCTTTACTACCGTCTCAATGTGGTCAACATCCACATTCCTCCCCTGAGAGAACGGAAAGAAGACATTCCCCTGCTGATTTCCTCTTTCCTTAAGGAATTTTCTGAAGAAAACGGAAAAAAAATCGAGGGGATTTCCTCTAAGGCCCAGAGTATCCTTTTTAACTATCAATGGCCCGGCAATATCCGGGAACTGAGAAACTGCCTGGAAAGCTCGGTGGTAATGTGCCGGGGCAGTATTATCCAGCCCGAGGATTTACCCCCTTCGGTGGTCTCCGGATCCGAGGGGGATTCGATTAGGGTTGAAGTGGGAACCTCCCTTTCCGAGGCGGAACGGCTGATCATCCAGGGCACCCTGAATGCCGAAAAAGGCAATAAAACCCAGACTGCTAAAATCTTAGGTATCGGGAGAAAAACCCTCCACCGGAAGCTGAAGGAGTATGGACTGGAAGACGGCGACGAAGACGATTAGACCCTGGATATAAATAATCATTGCTCCCTGTCATGGGATCTGGTAGAATACTCCAAATTCCTAAAAGCGAGGATTCTATGAAAAAAACCGTTCTTTTACTGATGGTGGTGCTGTTGGCATCATCACTGTCCCTTTATGCCCAGGAATACGCCTGGGGCTCCATGTTCAGCGAGGGAAATTTGATGACCGGCGGGGACGCCAGCGTTGAATTTTACGGAGCCACCACTCAGCTGGCCCTCTACCCCTCGGCGGAGCTGATTCTCTTCAAACCCGATTTCGGCGAGTTCGGATTTCTTGATTTCGGTGCCGCCGTGAAGGGCCGTTTCGGTCTGCCCCTGGATGGCGGTGAACTCACTATAGGAGCGGGGGTGCTGGGCACCATGCATGTCGGCTTCCGGGGCCTGGATTTTCCCGGATCCGAGTATTTAGATAAGGTCGACGCCTACGCCGAAGTGGGGTTGGGGTTTGATTTTATCACCAGCGGAGACCGGTTGGCGCTGATTGCCAGTTCCGGGTTAAACTACTTTTTCAGCGACACCCTGGCGGTGGGGCTTAACTATTCAGACTGGGGCTGGTTCTCCGGCGGAGGTATTTCGGTCTTCCTCAAACTGGGACCCAAACCTGCGGTGAAAGGTCTTGGCGTGGACTATAATAAACTCACCGCCCAGGCCCACCTCCTTCAATTCTACGCCCTCTTCTATGCCGCCCATTATGCCGGCGGATTTTACCCCGGGGCTGACTATCCCGTCGGTTCGGGCACCATCCACCGGGTCAGCGTCACCGACGCTGACGGGGAAAGTTCCTACACGGCAGAGCGGGCCCTGTTGGAACGGAAGGCCGACGGCACCCTGCTCTGGAGTCTTAAATACAGTGATGATGAAGAATCGGTCTACTACGAGTATCTGACCACCGCCGATTACCTGGTCCTCACCGTCTACTACGACGCCCCCGAAGAGGGCATCCTTGTTCTTGATGCCTCATCAGAACAGAATGCCGCCGCTCAGGATGAGTATCAGACCTGGAAAGATTACGCCGATGAAGCACCTTCCACCGAGACCGTCAGGGTAGAAGCGGGACGAATTGAAACAAACCACGACGACCATCACCCAAAAAGTAAACCAGAGCT
>CAYYNJ010000009.1:14948-19547 GCA_964472775.1 uncultured Spirochaetaceae bacterium | reverse complement strand
AAACCGCTACGACTATGACGAAGAGAGTGAAGCCGAGTTTATCTGGTGGTTGTCTGAAGAAGTGCCCGGGGAATTGGTGCTGTACACGGCCACCGACCCCGAAGAAGAAATCCGGTGCGAACTGGTAGAAATAACCAAGGGCAACAAGGCGAAACTTCAGTAATATTGGGTATGCGATTTAAAATAGAGAAGCTTCCGGGGAAACCCGGAAGTTTTTTTTCCGGCTAAAACGGGCCGGCGGGGGCTTCCCGCCTTCCTATTCTTCGAAATAGTAGGTGCCGGAAAAACTATAGTCCCCCGAACCGGTGAGAAAAACCTCGTTATCCCGGGTCCATTCAAAATAATACCGGTTATCCCGGCTGCGGATAACCATTTCCCTGTTGGTTAGGGTTGAGAGGACCCCGGCGGCACCGCCGAGACCGCAGCTGACACCGTGGGCGGCATTCAGCCTATCCAAGGGGCTGTCGATGGAAATTTCATCCCGGTTCAGGATGGTCACGAAGACCGGGTGAAGGGGGGGGTGGGGTTCAAAAACCTTGCGGAGTTCGGTGGTGATGATCTTTCTCTTACCCCGATACTCTCCGCCGTCCAGAAATACCGCACCTCCCCGCTGTAAATGCAGGGGGATGATGCTGACCCGGCGCTGTTCCAGGGCGATTACTTCGGTATAATCCGTGTCGGGACGAGGCACCAGGGGTTCCAGGTTCAAGGTGCGGGGCACCCCCAGGGAAATCCTAAAATTATTGGAGTCCACCGCTTCAATGGTCTGGACGGCGCCGGAGGCCTCCACGGAAATCCGGCGTTGATTCATCAACGCCGCATCAAAACAGTAACGGCCGAGACAGAAGAGGGCGTCGGAGATAAGGCTGGTCTCTTCACCGTCGGAGCGGAAGCAGCGGAGTTTTTGAAATTCCCCTGTGGGGGGAAAGAGGAAAACCACCTGGGTCCCTCCGACCCCGTCATGTCTTCCGCAGAGCCCCCGGCTCAGCCGGGGAAGGTCCTCCGGATCGGGTAGCATCTGGTTCCGGCCGTCAATCAGGATGAGATCATTTTTTCCGGTATGAAGTTTATAAAAATCAAGATTCACCCTCTCACTTTAGCCCATGAGGCGGACCTAGGGAAGTGCTTTTTTTCTTGTGGTTCATGGTTTATAGTTCAGGTATGAAATACCTAGGACCCCATGTTAGCATTACCGGAGGGGTAGAAAATGCTCCCCTCAACGCCCAGGCGGTGGGCGCCACCGGTTTCGGCATGTTTACCAAGAATCAGCGCCAATGGAAGGCCAAACCTTATACCGGAGAGAACATCCGTTTGTTCAGGGAAAACCTGAAGCGCTGCGGTTTTTCCGCCGATTCGGTTCTTCCCCACGACACCTATCTCATCAACCTTGGTCATCCGGATCAGGAGAAAAGGCAGAAATCTTTAGAGGCCTTCATCGATGAGGTGGGGCGGGTGGAGAGCCTGGGGTTGAAATTCCTTAACTTTCATCCGGGCAGTCATCTTAAAGCCATCACTCCCGCCGCATGTATCGCCCATATCGCCGCATCCATGAACAGTGCTTTAAAGGCTTCGTCGGGGGTTACCTTGCTGATAGAAAACAGTTCCGGCCAGGGTTCCAGCCTGGGCCGCCGGTTTGAAGACTTAGCAGAGATCATCGCCCTGGTGGATGATAAGTCCCGGGTGGGGGTTTGTCTTGATACCTGCCATCTTTTTGCCGGCGGATATGACCTCAGGACACCTGAGAAGATGGAGGCGGTCTGGGATGAGTTTGACCGGGTGGTGGGGTGGGACTACCTGAAGGGGATGCATTTAAACGATGCCAAGTCGGATTACGGCAGCCGGGTGGACCGTCATCACAGCCTGGGGCGGGGAAATATTGGGTGGGATCCCTTCACCTGGATCATGAAGGATTCCCGGTTCGACAAGATGCCCTTGGTTTTAGAAACCATCGATCCCGAACTGTGGCCCCGGGAAGTGGAAGATCTCCTTTCGGCGGCGGATTAACCTGGGGTTACCGAATCTCCCGTTCGCGGGTTTCCCGGAGTGACGCATCGAGAATCTCCCTATGGAAGGCGCAGGAATCGGCGATACTTTGATAAAGCCGGCGGGACGCCGAAAAAGCGGAACGGCTTTTTTCCGAAAAGTCCGGAGCCCCTGGGGCTTCTTCCGGCGTGCCTGACCGGGAGAGTTCTTCGATTAGATCTTGAAAAAGGAATCCCGCCACATTCCGGGCAGAAAGAGAAAGAATCTCAGAATCGAGGTGGTTCAGCTGACTCAGCTTGTGGTCCAATTCCCGGGAAAGGGTGTGTCCTCCCGAATCTACCGAACCGGCGGCGTTTTCCGCCTCCCCCAGCCACGAGAGTCCTTGGCGGCTCAGCTTTTCTAAATTGAGGATTTCCGCCCGAAGACTCTTAAGGTTATCAAAAAACAAGGTTCTCGGTTCCGGTAAAACCTTATCCAGAGAATCCAGCCGCCGGTTGAGTTCGTCCCGCCTATCCGGTAGTTCCAGGAGCCCGGAGGCGGGGATGAAGGGGATGCCCCGCAGAGCCGTCCCTTCCGGGGAGAGATTGTAGGTGGGGGGCGTGCCGGCTTTAACCGCCTGCCCCTCAAACCAGCGGGCGTAGACCTCCATCCTCCGGTCCGACAAGGTGCGGCCGCCGCTGTTATTATCCGCCCAGAAGGGTATGCCCTCCCTCAGGATCCGATAGTTTTGGTGCTCCAGGGATTCAAGGCGCCGGCATTGGTGGAGGGCGGATCTTTCAAAATAGCTTGCCTTCTGATGGGTCTGTCCGCCGGGAAAACCCAGGTCCAGGCCGGCGCAGTAGATGGCCGAAGCTCCCGTGTGGCGGGCGGTCTCCCACGCCGCCGTGGCCACCGATCCCCCCGCACCCAGGCGGCCGGTGATGTCGGTCCCTCGTTCAAGCATTTGACCTAAGGGAAAGGGGGAACCGCTGAAAAAGATCCCCCGCAAGGGCCGCCGGAAAACCCGGGGGTGGGTGGACGAGTCAGCCACAAGGAAGCTGTTGGCCAGGAAGGTGCCGTCCAGGTGGCGGGAATTATGGAATTGCGGATCCACCACCACGGCGAAATCGGGATAGATACCCCGCTTGGTCAAGGCAAAAAGGGCCGTATCCACCGCAATGAGGGCCGCTTTCCGGGAGAGCTCCGGCAGCAGGGGAATAATGTCTTCCAGCGACGGGCCCGCCGCAATGACCAGGGCGGGAATCCCCTGAAGCAGGTTTTCCAGCCTCTGAATCCCCCGGGCATGCTGCAGCAGGGGCAGGTTCTGGAACAAATTGCGGACCCAGAGCCGGCCGAAACGGCGCAGGGTATTCCGGTTGATTTCTTTCCGGGACATCACACCGGTGATCCCCCGGTCCAACTCGGCATAATAGTCTTTATCCTTTTCGTAGACCGACCGGAGCCGCACCGTTTCGAAGCGCTGGTCCGGCAGGGATGCCACCAGGGATGCCACGGTCTGGGGCGGCGCCGCGAGAAGCAGGGTAACCCGGGGGTTTTGAAGAAGGGGCGACAGGTTTCGAACCCCGCAGACCCAGAGAAACAGGGGAATATCGGGTTCAACAATCCAGAGCTGTTTTTTCGGGTGCAGGACCAGGAATTCTTCGGCATGGTATCCCAGGGCCAAACCTTGAAGGATGACGATATCGGCGGAACCATCCACGGCGGTCATGAGTTTCGCCGCTTCCTTCCGGGGGGCCCGGCTTGAATGAAGATATATCCCCTGAAGCTGGGCGGTCGGTTCATCCCGGGGGGTGAGCACCAGCTTCAGGTCGGTCCGGGGGGTGAAGTCATTCTGAATCCGCCGCGTCAATGCGGGGTTCCTGCCGGCCAGGGCCTTCATATTTTCGGAAAAGAAGCTCATTCGAGTTCCAGGGTGATGACCATTCCGGGGATAACCGGGGTACCGGCCGGGGGGGTTTGTTTTTTAACCCATCCGTCACCGGAGATGTGAATGGTCAGATTTTGTTGGGAGAAGAGGGGCAGCAGTTCCCTTTTCGAAAGGCCTGTAAAATCGGGAAGGCCGTTTTCCAAAGTGAACTCGCCCTTTTCGGGCAGGTAAACCGTTCCGGGATGGGTTACCAAAGTTTCATCCTGGCGGGGCATCTGGCTGTAAACAATCAGCTCGTCGATGAGTTTTTTTAAGACCGGTGAAGCGATGGTTCCTCCGTAGTACGAGTAGCTTTGGGGGGCTTCGATGATGATGTAAAGGATGTACCGCGGGTCATCGGAGGGAAAGATGGCCAGGGCGGAGGCCCCGAAAAAATCTTTGGAATAGCCGCCGTGGACCGGGTCGGCCATTTGGGCGGTGCCGGTTTTTGCGGAAATGCGGATTCCCGGGGTGGCCAGCCGCCAGGCGGTCCCTCCCCGCTCCGTGGCGGTTTCCATCATCAGGAGCATTTCCCGGGCCACCTCGGGGGAGACAACCCGCCTCACCGGTTCCCGGGGGTAAGATTCTATGACGTTACCGTTGGGAGATACTATCTTGTCGACCACATTGGGCTTGAGAAGGACCCCCTGGTTGGTAAAGACCGTGGCCGCCGCTGCCACCTGAACCGCCGAGACCAGGACTTCCTGGCC
>CAYYNJ010000009.1:4036-14938 GCA_964472775.1 uncultured Spirochaetaceae bacterium | reverse complement strand
TTTTTTCGCATAATTAACCATATAATCCTGCTTTTCAGCCATCCGTTGCCTGACAATCCCTATTTTTGTCCCCTCATTTTCATTCCATTAACTATGAAAAAGTCACTGGCCTTTCTGTTGCTGCTTGCCGTTTTCCAGGACTTCCTGGCCAATGGCCAGGTTAGGTTTAGACCGGGCGGACCAACGATCCGGCGGTCTGAGCAGTCCGTTTGACTCGCCCGGCAGGGGTATCTGGGTATTGGTGCCGAATCCAAAATCCCTTAAATGATCGTAAAATTCCTGCTTATCCGCCGTGTCGCTGGCATAGGCGGCCCCGGCGTTGCAGGAGAATTTGACGATGTCGTAGGCGGTAACCCATCCATGGTGTCCCAGACAGCCGATAGATTCGGGGAAACCGTCGTTTTCATAGGATCCGTCACAGTAAAACGTATCCGTGGAGCTTATGGTTTGGGCCTCCAAGAGGGAAGCCAGAGAAAACACCTTGAAAACCGATCCCGGCTCGAAGGCGGCGACGATGGGCCGGTTCTTCCGGGCCGAGGCGTTGGAAGTTTGAAAGTCGTTGGGGTCAAAGTCGGGGATACTTGTATAGGCCAGGATGTCGGCATTTTTGGCATCCATCACCAGCATGGTCACCGATTCGGCGTTGTGGGTATCAAAAGCCTCCCGGGCCAGCTGTTCGGTGAAAAATTGAATATTCACATCGATGGTGAGGAATACCTGGTTTCCAAATTGCAGGTGGTCGGGGTTGAGTCTTTCCCGGGGTGAAAGGACTTCATCAAGGGTATACTCGATCCCTTCCAGACCGATGTTGTCGGTGCCCGCATAGCCGATCAAATGGGAGGCCAAATTCTGCTCGGGATAGCTTCGGCCATACTCTTTCCTGATATAGATGCCGGGAAGCCTTCCTGCGGCCAGAAGGTTCTGCACTCCCTCGCTTTCGGTGGGGGTGATCTTTCTTTTAATCCATAGGCTGCCGGCCCGGGCGGTCATCCTCCCTAAAAGGGTATCGGCATCCAGGTTCAAGACCTCCGAAAGAAGTTCCGCCGTCTCCTGGGGGTTTTTCACATAGGGCATCCAGGCTTCCACCGAGTCCATCTCATTTTGTATGGCCAAGATTCTGCCGTTTCTATCCAGAATAGGGCCCCGCTCCACCGGAGGGGCCGCAGCGGTCCGGCCTCCGCTGGGTGACGCGGCAGAAAAAACCATGATATCCAGGTAGCGCCATATTATGGTCAGGGCGATGAGAAAGGTAATGACGATGAATATGGCGAAACGCCTCTGATGCTGCTTACTGTTTTCTTCCATAACCGCCACTGGTGAATATTACTTTCCCTATGATCATGTCCGATCTTACCGGTCCGTAGGTCCGGGAGTCAACCGAGTGTTCCGCATTATCTCCCGTAAAAAAATAGAACTCCCGCCCGAGATTTCCATCCTGAAAAACACCCAAAGGAATCGTAGGGGCGGGGGAGAGGGCTTCTCCGTTGATGAAGAATCTTCCCTCTTCGAAATCCACCCGGTCCCCCGGAACGGCTTTGCAGCGTTTGATGGTAACCCGAGATTCCACGGGGCTATTATATACCAGAATATCGTTATACCCCACCTCTTTCCAACGGAAAATAAACCCGGATGAAAGGAGCCGGGGAACCCCCAGGGGCCAGGGAGAAGAAATTACCCAATCTCCCGGTTCCAGAGAAGGGGACATGGAAACCCCCGCCACCTGATGGGCATCAAAAATGATGACTCCCAAGAGAGATAACGAAAAAATTATAAACAAAACCCGGTTAAGGATGACAATCTTCCGTGTGCTCATGTATAATTCCCTGCGGTCTTAAATCATATGCTCATCATAGTATCGAAAGATCTCCGGAGCGGAAAGAGGACGATAGGGGGAGAGGCGGATGGCAAGAAATCTTTTATTAATTCGTTCTCTAAAAATGTCGATACCTAAAGTGGAGAGTATGATGACGAAACTGATGGAAAAGCAAAAGATTGCCCGCCGCAAAAAAAATCTTCCCCGTAAGAATACCTCCGCCGCGGTTTCCTCATCCGCCCAAGGGCCGAGGTTCTTTCGTCTTGCCGTACCGGGGGCCCGCCGCAGAAATAAAATCGATACCGCCGGGCTTCCCCATTTTCACACCGATCTTTCCAGTACCTTTCAGGCGCCCCTTTCTTCGACCAGCCCTGAGTCCGAGTCTGTGGAAGCGGGATTGTTGAAGAAAGCCAAAACGCGGCTCAACCAGGAAAACCCCGGAAAAGGGGCGTTTGGTCTATTTGGTGATAAAAAATTCTATAAGAATTTCCGTTTCTGGGCGGCTTCCGGAGCCGCCGTTGTGGCCGCAGCAGCCCTGGCGGTTCTCTTTCAGCTGACCGCTCCCGGCACACCGGAATTCTCATTTCACGAAGATCCGTTTCTGCAGGAACAGCTGCTGGAGTATGCTTCTCCGGGGAAGGATTTCGAGGGACAAGGTTCGGGAGAAATTCTTCCCACCGCTTCAGCCATCCTTCCTTCGGTCAATTTAGAGACCTACGTGATTCAGAAGGGGGATACCCTTTCGGCCATCGCCCGGGAATACGGTCTTACCGTGGGTACCCTCATTGGTTACAACTCCATCACCGATGTCTACACCATCATCCCCGGGACGGAACTGAAGATTCCCGACATTGATGGGGTTCCTTACCAAGTAAAAAGGGGAGATTCCCTGGCATCCATTGCCGAGCGATACGACACAACTCTTAACGCCCTTTTAGATGCCAACGACCTGGAATCGACGGAAATCCACCCCGGGGAAAATATTTTTATTCCCGGAGGTAAGATCAGCGATTACGATTACAAGAAGGCCACGGGCACTCTCTTTGTCTATCCCACCAGTGGACGCTTTACCTCGGGATTCGGGTACCGTTCCGACCCCTTCACGGGGGCCCGCCGGTTTCACTATGCCATCGATCTGGCCAACCGGGAAGGTACTCCCATCCGGGCTTCCCAGGGGGGGACGGTGATCAGTGTTTTAGACCGCCCCACGGGCTACGGAAAATCCATTATTATCAGGCACCCTAACGGGTATCAGACCCTCTATGCTCACCTGAGCGAATTCAACGTCAGACAGGGCCAGTATGTCTCCCAGGGCCAGGTCATCGGGAAAATGGGTACCACCGGAAGAAGCACCGGACCCCATCTTCATTTCGCCGTTTACCGGAACAACGTTCCGGTGGATCCTTTAATCTATCTTCACTGAATCAGGATGACTCTATGAGAAAACTTGTGTTTACCTTGATGGCTCTTTTTGTGGTCTTCACCCTGATCCGAGGTTATGCCGATGCCAGGGCGGAGGTGGTGGCCGGTGACGTCCCCGAGGTTATTATGGGGTCAACGATTCGTTAGATTTCCTTTAGATCCCGAGTCATAAAGAAAGGAGCTCCTCATCATTTGGAAACCGATGATGGCGGATAATCCTGCGGGAAAAGAATAGGACAGTCCGAATACCTCCACCGCCAATACGGCCGCGGCCAAGGGTACGTTGACCGTGCTGGCCAGCATCCCCGCAAAACCCGCCGCCATGAAGGCATGGTAGGTGGCGGAACCCACCTCAAGACCTAAAAAAAGAGAGGCCGCGGCTCCTAAGAGCATTCCCGTCAGAAGGGCCGGTCCGGTAAAACCGGCGTTCATGCCGCTTCCTACGGTGAGGCAGTTGCTCAGCACCTTCACAACCACAATGATAAGAAGAGCCAGAGACCCCCGGCCCAGGGTGGGAAGATTCGCGAAAATGGCAGATAAATCTCCCCGGGATAGGGCCATAAAAATCCCCTTGCTGGTTCCCACTAGCTGGGGGTTGACGGTGTACGCCAGGGAGAAGGCAAGAAAAGACCCCAAGAGAAGTTTGGGAACAAATTGTCCTTGGTCCCTTCTGAAAAGAACGGCGATTTTCTTGTAGGTAATATTGTAGAGCCCTCCGGCGAGTCCGATCAGCATGGCGAAAAGGACCAGCCACCCGATCATCCGAAGGTCCATGAAGGAGTTGTGTACCGTTAAGCCGTAGTAGCTCTCCCATCCAAGGGCTTTCGAAAACAGGACGGCGGTACAGCTTGAAAGAATGGCAGGGAAAAGGTCTTTATAATTGATGCTGCGGCGGTGGATAACTTCAACCGCAAAAAGGCCCGCACCGATGGAAGAGTGAAACACCGATCCCGTGAAAGCGGCCATTCCGCAAATCCCCGCCACCCTGACATCATTCTGGGTGAACTTTGGTGATATCCTTTTTAAACCGCCGAGGATGACGCTGGAGGTTCCCGCCGCCACCCGGCCCAAGGGGCCAACGATTCCTCCGTTGCCGTAGGTGCCCAGGGTGATGAGGGCCGCCACATACTTGAAGAAGGTAGCCTTGAAAGGCAGGTCCCCCTGATCAATCACGATGCCGCGGATGTATGACGGCATTCCTTCTCCCGCCGCATCCATGGTGATCCGGTAGATCACCAGGCCCGTAAAGAGGGCTCCCGCCAGGGGCCAGATCAGGGGAGGCAAGGAGGTTCCCGTAAAAAAGCGGTCCATCCCTGTGGTGAGAACCACAAAACTGCGGAGGATTGATGCCCCCGCCACCCCTGAGATAAGGGCGGTGGATATCCATTTACCTAGATCAAGAAGCGATTGCCGTTCATCATCACCGATAATAGTATCCATGGTATTTCTGCTTCGCCGTCTTCCGGGAAGAATAGGGCCCCCGTTTTTAAACAGATTGTTTAAGGTAATATTTCACAAAACAATAAAATCGTCAAACGGGGGATAGGTTGGTCAGGATTTAGGCGCCATGGCAGTGTTTGTACTTTTTGCCGCTGCCGCAGGGACAAGGGTCGTTTCGCCCCACCTTGGGGTATGTTCTCTTCACGGTGGCTCCCTGAGGGCTGGCCTGCTTTGCCTCACCCGACGCGCCGCCGAACTGTCCGAAGGCGGTGTGGTTGGTGTTGACGTTGGCATGCAGTTTACGCTGGGGAGTCCGGGGCGATGATTCGATGCGGACCTTGATCACCTTTTTCGCCAGCTCCGATTTAATATTCTGGATCAGAGTATCAAAGATCTGGAATCCTTCGAGTTTATATTCTAAAAGCGGATTCTTCTGGGCATAGGAGCGTAGGTAGACCGCTTCTCTCAGCGCCTCAAGACCTTCCAGGTGATCCTGCCAACGGCTGTCGATGTTGCGAAGGTATTCATGGCGGATAAAACGATTAAACCCTTCGGGGCCCACCTTTTCCACCTTCTCTTCGATGTTTTCTTTAAAATCACCGACGATTTGTTCTTTTAATTTTTCCGCAGCCACTTCTTCCAGTTCTTCCGGCTCGTAGGAGGGGGAATAGAAAAAGTCTACCTTCATTTTTTCAAGGAATTCCGTCACCGCCGCGGATTTTCCCCGGCCCCGGGATTCCCGGAATTCGTCCACCAGGTCATCCACCATGTCGGCGGCGGAAGACAGAATTCTCTCTTTGAGGTCTTCATCCTCCAGGATGGTGTTGCGCTGTTTATAGATGAAGGTTCTCTGTTCGTTCAGCACGTCATCATATTCAAGAAGGTGTTTTCTGATCTCGAAGTTCCGGTCTTCCACCCGGCTCTGGGCCCGTTCGATGGCTTTGTTGATCCAGGGGTGAAAGAGGGGTTCGCCGGAGTTCATCCCCGCCTTACCCATCAGGGCCTTTATGTTGTCCCGGGCAAAAAGCCTCATAAGGTCATCATCCAGGGAAAGGAAGAACCGGGAAACCCCGGGATCTCCCTGCCGGCCCGACCGGCCCCGGAGCTGATTATCGATACGCCGCGATTCGTGGCGTTCTGTTCCGAGGATGTAGAGCCCCCCCAGGGACCTTACTTCTTCGTAGTCCTTCCGCCACTTTTCCTTTTCAGTTTCCAGAATCTTCAAGTACTCTTCCGGAGCCGCCTCGGTGCCGGCCTTTTTCATGGCCCGGAACTCAGGATTTCCCCCCAGCTTGATATCGGTTCCCCGGCCTGCCATGTTGGTGGCGATGGTCACCGAACCTTTGGCTCCCGCTTCGGAAATGATCAGCGCTTCCCGTGAGTGGTTCTTAGCGTTGAGCACCTCGTGCCGGATGCCCCTTTTTATCAGCATCTTAGCGATCCGTTCCGATTTTTCTATGGATACCGTTCCGACCAACAGGGGCTGGCCCTTCTGGTGAACCCTCTCGATCTCGTCGCAGATGGCGTTGTATTTGAACTCCTCATTCAGAAAAATTACATCATCCGCATCTTCCCGGGCGATGGGCCTGTTGGTGGGAATGACCACCACATCGAGGCCGTAGATGCTGGTGAACTCCTTGGCTTCCGTATCGGCGGTTCCGGTCATACCGGAGATCTTATCGTACATCCTGAAGAAGTTCTGGAAGGTGATGGTGGCCAGGGTACGGTTCCGCCGGGCCACCTTGATTCCTTCTTTCGCTTCGATGGCCTGGTGAAGCCCCTCGGAGTACCGGCGGCCGTGGAGAATACGGCCGGTGAACTCGTCGACGATCTGAACCGTTCCGTCCTGTACCACGTAATCCACATCTTTATGAAAAAGCGTATGGGCCTTCAAGGCTTGGGTAAAATAATGGATGAATTCGAAATTGTCCTCTGTGTAGAGGGATCCGTTGATGAGCTTGTTCTTTTCAAGGATCGATTCGATGTGATTCATCCCCTGGTCGGTGAAGGTGATCCGTTTGGACTTTTCTTCCACCTTGTAGTCACCCACGGGTTCTTCCGGATAGGTCCCGGTGCGGGGATCTTTTTCACATTCGTCCAACTGCCCGATGAGGGCGTTGACCTGGGTGAATTTGGAGGTATCGTCATCGGCCTGACCGGAAATAATCAGGGGGGTTCGGGCCTCGTCGATGAGGATGGAGTCGATCTCGTCGATGATGCAGTACCGGTGATATTTCTGAACCTTACCTTCGGCGGTCCAGCGCATATTATCCCTGAGGTAGTCAAAACCGAATTCGTTGTTGGTTCCGTAGGTAATATCTTTGGAATACGCTTCGATCCGGGCGTTGTTGTCCATTTCCGAAACGATGGCACCCACGGAGACTCCCAGATAGTGATAGACCGGCGACATCCATTGAGCGTCCCGGCTGGCCAGGTAATCGTTGACGGTGACCACGTGAACACCCTTGCCTTCCAAACAGTTTAAATAGGCGGCGGTGACACTGGAGAGGGTTTTTCCTTCTCCGGTCTTCATTTCCATAATCTTCCCTTGATGAAGGACGATTCCTCCCAACAGCTGAACATCGTAATGGCGTTCACCCAGGGTTCTCGATGCCGCCTCCCGGACTAGGGCATACGCTTCGGGCAGAAGGGCGTCCAAGGTTTCACCAGCGCCCAGGCGGTCTTTAAAAAGCTTAGTTTGCAGGGGAAAATCTTCGGGACCGAGGGCTCGGGCCCAATCTTCCTTTTCGTTAATCTGTTTGAGTATCGGCATAAGAAGTTTAAGGTCACGGTCGTGTTTGGTGCCGAAGAGGGAGGTGAACATTTTCTGTATCATAAGAGGTTGACTCCTTGGGTTTTCTGATGCTGACCATGGGCCCATTATTTTTCGAAACCAGTTTCAAAAACAATCTGTTAATCAAATTGGCCCGATATCTTCCTAAATATATACCCAAATACGGGCCTTTTGTCAAAAAGCCCTTCAATTGACTAATCCGGATACGGGGGGTAGTATTCGGTATGATGCACAAGAGATGTACCTGCGTTTTTTTCCTCCTCCTCTCGTTAGCGGCGGCCACCTTTCTCTTTTCGTGCCGGCAGGAAGGGGCGGAAGAACTGGAGAAAGAAGTTCTTTTTGATCTGGGCTTCGGAAAAATGGAAGACCAGATTAATTTTTTCGTTGAGAACGATTTGGATCGGCAGAAGAAGAACCGGATTATCATGAAGGACGGGTTCTTTTATGTGAGCAATGCCCTGTCGGCTAAGGTGATGGAGTTTAATTCTTACGGAGACATCATCAACCTCTTCTACAACGTCGAGAAGAATCCGGCCCCGGTACTCCTCTCTCCCCGGGCCGCCACGGGTGAAGCGGCCACCAGAAACCTCTACCCCTATCCCTTTCAGGATGTGGGAGAGATAGCCCTGGGCAGGAATAAGACCCTCTATGTGGATGATCGGATCAGCCTGAACCGGAGGGAGCGGGACGATGAATTGGGTGTCATCCTGGAGCGTATTGTCCTTCAATTTGATAGGGACGGCCGTTTTATCGACTATGTCGGCCAGGAGGGAAACGGGGGAACCCCGTTTCCCTACATCGAAAAAATCCGGGTTACCGAGAGGGATGAACTGGTTGTTTTTACCCGGAATACCGGAGGATGGAGGGTTTTTTGGTTCAGTCCTCAAAAGAAGCCTCTCTACGTGGTGGACATCCTCAATGACCAGCTTCCGGTGCCGGATTCTCTGGGGGCTCCCGATCTGCTTGCCATATTGGAAAATCTGGAATGCAGCCTCATGGAAAGCCGGCTCTATGCCAAGATCGACTACTATGCTGAATCCATCGCCCAGGAATCGGCGGCGGGAAACGGATTCGGCGGCAGCTATGTCTGGTGGCTTGATCTGGAAGATGAAACCTATGGAGGCCGGGTGAAAATTCCTTCTCATGTGAAGGATTCAGAAAAACCTCAGATGTTCGAAGAAGATACCACCGAGCTTCTTTATGAACTGATCGGTATGGCCCAGGGCGATCATCTATTTTTAGCCAGCCTGGAGGGGCGGAACAGTTACAATCTTTTAATCCTCAAACCTGACGGCCTGGTGGTAAAAAACAGCACCATTAATCTGGGGGAAGAACGGTTGGAAAGCCGGCAGTTCTTCGTGACACCCCAGGGGATTCTCACCGGATTTCTGGGCTGGTCCGACAGGGTCGAGATAGCCTGGTGGAGGACCGACCGCTTTATTCAGGAAGAGGAACCATGAAAATTGTCACCGCCGACGAGATGGGGGACCTAGACCGCCGGTCCAGCGCGGAATACGGCATTCCCCCCCTGGTGCTGATGGAAAATGCGGGCATCAAAATCTGGGAGGCCTTTCTCAAGGATAGGGAAAAAGGGTTATTCCGGTTTTCCCCTTCCGCCCGGGAAGATCCTCGGATTGTTTTTCTCTGCGGAGGCGGTAATAACGGCGGCGACGGCATGGTGATGGCCCGGCAGGGTTGGAACGGCGGTTTCCGCCGGCTTACGGTGGTCTTATCCGCCGATCCCGGCCACAAGCCCTTCAGTGCCTCCGCAGAAACACAGCTCCGCATCTGCCGCCGCCTGGGCATCCCCGTGATAAATAGCATCACCCACCCCGAAAGGGCCTATGAATCCCTGGCCGAAGCGGATCTTATCTTCGACGGCATGGCCGGTACGGGGGTGAAGGGTGAATTACGGGCCCCTTTAAGGGAGATGGCGGAGAGGATCAACCGGCTCAAAACCAATGTGGCGGCCCTAGACATTCCCAGCGGAGTGGGAGACCGGTTCCGTTACGGTTTTCCCGCCGTAAAGGCCATGGTGACTTACACCGTAGGACTTCCCAAACTCTCTCTTTATCTTCCCGCCGCCCGGGGGTATGCGGGCATCATCAGAATCGTGTCCATCGGTTTTCCCCGGGCGCTCAAGGAAAGCCCCCTGTTGCCGGGATCCCTGGCATCCTGGGAGGAGGGGCAAAAGGATTTCCCCCTGCCTGAACCGGGGGCCTACAAAAATACCCGGGGCCATCTCGGCGTCTTTGCCGGTTCGGAAGGAGGCCTAGGGGCGGCCCGGCTGGCTTCCCAGGCGGGCGGACGCA
Organism: uncultured Spirochaetaceae bacterium; assembly: GCA_964472775.1. GTDB lineage: Bacteria > Spirochaetota > Spirochaetia > UBA9216 > UBA9216 > CAYYNJ01. The sequence goes on along the minus strand of CAYYNJ010000009.1, from coordinate 5,157 downwards.
GCCTTTCCGGGCTTGTGACCCTCCATGTGGACCCGGCGCTCTATGCTGCTGCGGCTTCTTGTTCCGGGGGGGTGATGGTAAAGCCCTGGGATAATGATGCTGCACCCGATCTGGACCGGTTTTCAGGTCTGTTGGTGGGGCCGGGCTGGGGAAGAGATTCTCGGAAACCCCTGCTGAACCGGCTCCTGGGGGCAACCTGCGGCGGGGTTTTAGACGCCGACGGTCTGAACCTTTTCTCGGAAGCCGGGGTGTCTCCCCCGGCGGTACCCTGGGTGCTCACGCCCCATCCCGGCGAAATGGCCCGGCTTACCGGGGAAGATAAAAAGACCGTTTTGGAAGATCCCCTGGGAACCAGCCGGCATTTGGCCCTGAAATCCGGATGTGTGGTGGTGTTAAAGACCCCTGTGGTGTATGTTGTTGCACCGGAAGGGCATTTCACCGTGGTGGACGGCATGAACGCCGCCCTGGGCACCGGCGGCTCCGGCGATATTCTGGCCGGAATCATCGCGGGTTTTCTCACCAGCGGCATGGCGCCCTACGAGGCCGCCTGGAGGGGGGCGGCGCTCCACCAGGAAGCGGGCCGAAGGCAGAGGCTCGAGGGGGGATGGTTTCTGGCGGAGGACCTGCTGCCCCCAATCTCTCAAATTCTGGGACAAGCGGGAGGCGGCACGGGTGAATAACGGGGACTTCATTCCTCCGGAGGATTTGAACTTTCATTATAACCGGGAGGACCGGCTGAAACAGCTCTCCCCCGAGACCTACCGCCAGCTCTACGAGCCCCGGAAAAAGGTGATCATCAACAAACGGCTCCTGATTGTCCTCATCGATATCCTTCTTATCGTGGTAGCCTTGATAACTATTACCGCCTATCGAAGCAGCATGGGCCGTGCCAAAGGGGTGGCGGGGTGTGACTTGGAACTCACGGGGTTTGTCTACGACGGGACAGGTTTTCTCAGCCTGAAATTGACCGTAAAGGGCAAAAACAAAAGGTCTGGACTTAAAACTCAGGATAAACGGCGATGTTACGCGGTTTGTCACCGGGGACCAGAACCGGTTAAGACAGGTGCTTGCAAATCTCATCGGTAATGCATTGAAATTCACGGAAAAAGGCAGCGTTATTC
>CAYYNJ010000009.1:0-4026 GCA_964472775.1 uncultured Spirochaetaceae bacterium | reverse complement strand
GGGCCAAGGCCCCTGTGACCCCCGAATCGGAGCGGCGGGTTTCGGTGGAGGTTTCCCTGGGCGGCGAAGAAAAAAAACTGGAAAAAACCCTATCGGCGGAGTAAGACCCTTTTTTTTAAAGAGGTGAGGAAAAAACTTCCCTAAAGATCCGCAAAAAAAAACTTTATTGACCTGGACAGGGGATTTATATATCCTATGGATGAGGTGCGCTATGATACAAATTTATTTTCTCTCCATTCTTCTGAATTTTGCGGCGGGAGTTGTTCTGTCGGCGGGATTGCTCGAAAAGAGGTTCTCCCTGGCCGAGGGGTTGGAGGAAACGGTGAAGGAGAAGAGTTCTTTCATCCTAATTCTGGGCATTCTCACGATTCTGGTGGGAGTTCTGAAGTTCCTTTCCGTGGTAGAAGGAGACGTGAAGGTGGTGGGAGATTTCTTTCCCGCCGTGATCGGGCTCGGGGCGGGGCTCACCCTGCTTTCTTCCTACTACCGGGGAAGAACCGATGTTCTTCCTGCGGATACCACGGGGTTTAACTCTTTTCTGGAAAAATACCAGGTGGTCATAGGCCTCGCCGCCATGGCCGTGGCGCTGCTTCACTTTTTCATTCCCCGGGTGCTTTTCCTCTAGGTATGCCGGAATCTTCCGATAAGCGCATATCCACGGCGGGGGTCGTCGAAGAAGACGGCAAGTTCCTCTTGGCCTTGAGAAAACCCGGAACCAGCATTGGGGAACGCTGGGAGTTTCCGGGGGGAAAGGCCGAGCCGGGGGAGACCCCGGAATCGGCTCTGGCGAGGGAATACCGGGAAGAATTGGGGATCAACGTAGAGGTGGGGCCCCGTCTTTTCGAAGGCAGTTTTAAAAACCGCCAGCAGTCCTACCGTCTGCTGGCTTTTTCCGTCCGGATCCTCGGCGGCCGCATGGTACTGACCGAACATTCCGAGATTCGCTGGGTAGATGTTTCTTCCCTGCCCACCTATGCCATGGCCGAATCGGACAACCTGATCCGTGAGTTTATCCTGAACAGATAGCATTCCCCGGGCTGGTTGAAAAGGAAATTCTGATGATGGATCTGTCCGACCTGCTTCTTTCACTGAAAAATGACCCCTCTTTTCTTTCATCGGTAACCCGATGGGAGGTGATCCCTGAAACCGAGGGGACCTACGCCGAGTTTCCTGTATTTAACCAGGGCCGGACCATCGCACCCTCCCTGAAAGACGCCCTGGAAAAGCGGGGCATCCGTCGGCTCTACAGTCACCAGGCCGAATCGTACCGTACCGCCGACCAAGGGGAAGATTTTGTGGTGGTTACCCCCACCGCCTCGGGCAAAACCCTCTGTTACAACCTTCCGGTGATCGACCGCCTCCTGCGGGATCCCGCCGCCAAGGCCCTCTATCTTTTTCCCACCAAGGCCCTGAGCCAGGATCAGCAGGCGGAATTGAACGGCTTGGTGGAGGGGGGGAGTCTTCCCGTAAAGGTTTCCACCTACGACGGAGACACCCCTTCATCCCTCCGGGTAAGCGCCCGGGAAACCGGCCGTATCGTCATTTCTAACCCCGATATGCTCCACAGCGGCATTCTTCCCAATCATCCCAAGTGGATCAAATTTTTCAGCTCCCTCCAGTTTATCGTCATCGACGAAATTCACATCTACCGGGGGATCTTCGGATCCCACCTGACAAACCTGATAAGACGGCTAAAGAGGATCTGTGAATTCTACGGTTCCCGTCCCCAGTTTATCTGCTGCAGCGCCACCATCGGGAATCCCCGGGAACTGACGGAACATATCCTGGAGCGGCCGGTGAAGCTGATCGACCAAAACGGCGCTCCCCGGGGGGAGAAGCACCTGATCATGTATAATCCGCCTTTGGTGGATCCTGTCCAAGGCATCCGAAAAGGCATAACCAACGAAGCTCAGAAGCTGGCGGCAAGGTTCCTCCGGGAGGGAATCAAAACCATCGTGTTCGCCCGTTCCCGGGTCCGGACCGAACTGATAGCCAGTTATATCAATAAGAGCCTGGCCAACCATTTCACCGATAACGGACGCATCAAGGTGGAAGCGTACCGGGGGGGGTATCTTCCCGGGGAAAGGCGGGCCATCGAGAAGGGGCTGCGGGACGGCACGGTCCACGGAGTTGTTTCCACCAACGCCCTGGAACTGGGCATCGATATCGGGGGACTTGATCTGGCGATTCTTTCGGGAATTCCCGGCTCCGTGGCGTCCAGCTGGCAGCAGGCGGGCCGGGCGGGCCGCCGTAACAGCCTGTCCGCCGCCATCCTTATTGCTTCGGTTTCCCCCACGGATCAGTATCTGGTGAACAAGCCGGAATACTTTTTCTCTAAAAGCCCCGAAAGCGGGTTTGTGGATCCCGACAATATCTACATCCTCATGGACCACTTGAAATGTGCGGTTTTTGAGTTGCCCCTGAAGAAGGGGGAGAGTTTCGGGGGAGATGTGGAAGAGCTTCTGGGATATTTGGAAGAGGAAGGGGTTGTGCGGTTTACCGGGGACACCTGGTATTGGGCGGACCGGGGTTATCCGTCGGAACAGATCTCCCTCCGCAGCGCCACCACCGAGAATGTGGTGATTATAGACACCACCGGCGGACGCCACGAGGTGATCGGCGAGATGGATAAACCCTCCGCCAAGGAACTTATCTTCGAGAACGCCGTTTACCTTCACCGGGGGGAACAGTTCATGGTTACCCGTCTTGATCTGGAAAACCTGAAATGCCACGTGGAAGCTTCCCAGGTAAACTACTACACCGATTCGGTGGTCAAGACCGATATAAAAGTGCTGGCAGAGGACCGGGAAGACCGGTTTTGGGGCCTGAAAATTCTGACCGGCGACCTGCTGGTGAGGACCCAGGTGGCAAAATATAAGAAGCTGAAGTTTCAAACCCATGAAAATTTGGGGTATGGGGAAATTTTTCTTCCCGAAGAAGAGATGCATACCCGGGGGGTTTTGCTTTGCTTTGACCCTGACGACCGGGGAGGGGCGGCCTTCTTGGGGCTGGAGGGGGATGATCAGCGCCGGGCCATCGCGGCCCTAGGGACTTTGATTCAAAATGTGGCGCCTCTTTTTCTCCTCTGCGAGCGCCGGGATCTGGGGGTTTCCGAAAGAATCCGTGATCCCCATACCCAGATGCCCACCCTTTATGTCTACGACAACCACCCCGGCGGTTCCGGCCTGGCTGACGGGTTCCTGGAAAAACTGCCGGCGGTTCTTCAAGCCTCCCGGGAACTGATTCGCCGCTGCCCCTGTGAAAACGGCTGCCCCTCCTGTGTGGGGGCCCTGGAAACGGCCGGAGAGGGTCCCGGGGCGGGCGGATATCCTTGGGACCCCGAAACTATTCCGGGGCTCAAAAAAGCCGCCGCGGTATTGCTGGAGAGTTGGCTTGGCCAGCTTGGGGATGATGAATCGGGCGGTGAAGAATCGTGGGATCCCGGAAGAACCTCTCACGGCGTTTAGGAGCCCTTCGTCAGGAAGGGCCCAGAGAAAACCCCCGCCCGGTCCGGGATAATCGGCCCGGTTCCCAAGCCCCGGCTCCTCCGCCGGACTGGCAGGAAGCGGCACCCCTGGTTTACCGGAAGGTAACCACTTACCGGCTTCCTCTTCCTTTAAATCTTCATACCTCCCCTTTGATAAAATCCCTCTACCCAACAGAGGTTCCGCCAAACCTTACCCCCGAGGCTTACCGGTTTTTTGATTTGGAGACCACGGGGCTCAGCGGCGGTGCGGGGAATCTGGCTTTTTTGGCGGGGGTGGGTCAATACCGGGGGGATCTATTTGAAGTGACCCAGCTTTTTCTCTCCGATTACCCCGGAGAGGGGGCCTTCCTCGATCTCCTGGTGCCCCTGCTTTCCGGGGGAGACTATTGGGTATCCTACAACGGAAGAAGCTTCGATACCCCCCTGCTCCGGAGCCGGTGCCTGATGAACCGAAGAATCCTCCCGGAGAGGATTCCTGTGGACCTCCTTTACCCCGCCCGGCGGCTCTGGCGGGGGCTTATTCCCGATTGTTCCTTGGG
>CAYYNJ010000008.1:18028-25377 GCA_964472775.1 uncultured Spirochaetaceae bacterium | reverse complement strand
CTGGTTCTCATCCTTGGCAAGCTTTTTTCCTTCCCGGGTCACCAGGATCCGGATAACCGGCCTCAAAGGTGCATCGGCATGAATCTTAACAACCACCCCGACAGAACCGTCGTTAAGAACCACGAAGCTGCCCACAGGATATATTCCCATGGACCGTATGAAGGCCTTGATAATTTCCGAGTCAAACCGGCGGGAATTATCGTTAAGTATCTGGCGTACCGCATTATAACCTAACAGCGACTCCCGGTACGGTTTATCCCGCATCATGGCTTCGAAGGCGTCGGCCACCGAAAGAATACGGGCCGCCTGGGGAATCTGTTTTTCCGCCAGCTGCCGGGGGTATCCCTTGCCGTCCCATCTTTCGTGATGCAGTAAGGCGATACGGCCGATCTCCTCGGAGTATTTCAATCCTCCGGTGATGATCTTGTAGGTATGCAGCGGATGGGTCCGGATAAGCTCCAATTCTTTAGATTCGAGTTTTTCCTTTTTCCTTCTTATTTCCAAAGGAATCCGCAGCATCCCCACATCGTGTAAAAGAGCAGCCAGGCTCAGATCCCCCAGGGCTTCCTGGGAAAGATCAAACTGGACCCCGATAACCACCGCAAATACGGCGGTATTGAGGCTACTCTGGGCCAGGTTTTCTTTTTCCCTGACCGTGGCCAAGGCAAAATTCAGCCATTCCTCCGGACTTCCCACAATACTGGGAACCAACTGGGCTACTATATCATCAAAATGCTTTGGCTCCACCAGCTTTCTTTTTTCCAGGGTCTGAAACGACGACATCAAACTGATCAAAGACGTTCGGTAAAGAACCTTGATCCGGTCCCCCGTTTCAGCCTCGTGTCCGCCGTTCAAACTAGCATCTGACCCCTTCTTTAAGACCACTTCTCCGTCGGTTTGAACTTCCTCAATACCCCACTTTTTCAACCGTTCCAGGTCTTTCTCTTTTATCTCAATGTTTTCAGGGACCAGAAGGTTCTCACCATCAACAAAAACGGGGTGGGAGAACGATTGTCCTGGTTTAAGTTCACTAACTTTAATTACTTTCATGAATCAGTACTGTTATCCTGGGCGTAGACAAACGACAGTATCCGTGCAGCCACTTCAAAGAGCTCGGGGGGCAAATAGGCTCCCGGTTCAAGAATCAGCAGCTCATCGAGAAATTCAGGATCTTCCACGAAGGGGATCCCGTTCTCAAGGGCTAAAGCCGTCAAGCGGTCGGCAAGATGGCCCCGGCCTCGGGCAAGCAAAAAGGGGGCTTTATCGCCTTTTAAATACTTTATCGCCGCCGCCTTTTTACCGTTCATACGATCCAATCTACACCGCCAGGAATATCATCCTCCTCTGGTTCTTCTACTTTATTATCGTCATAAACGATGCGGAGGTTACTTAGTTTTTCTCTAAAAACATCAGAACCCTTTAGACTCCTCCGGTCTAAACCTGCGGGAGGAAGACAAGAAAGATTATATCCGGGATTTCCGGTTCTATCATCCCGCAGAAGCGAAAATTGCCAAATTCCCTGCCGATTTTCCAGAAAAAAAAGCGCCTGTTCCATTTTTTTCAGGGGGTCGAACTTCACAATCACTTTGCCGGAAATTTCTTGCCCCCCTTTTTCGGCCTTCAGAGGCAACACCAGGGTCAGGCCTTCGGGTCCGCCGAGGTGATTAAAAAGATGATAGAGATTTGCCTCCTCTCCGGAAACCCAGGGGATGTCACCTCCCTCTTCATCAGGAGAATCTTCTTGCGGGGACTGCTGTTCCCGCCGTGATTGCCTCTCTTGAAAAGGGGAACCGCCGTAAGATCCCTCTCCGGACAAAAACTCCACCAGGGGTTCCCATCCCGCCTCGGAGAGATCTATTCCTTTTTTGCCATAGAGGCCGGCCAGACGGGCTAGGAGCCTCTTATCTTCTCCCCCGGTATTCAGGAGCCTCTTAATCACCGAGGGGTCAAGGGCCGCCCGGGAGGCCATGAGGCCTTTTATAACCGAATTAAGAAGGCCGGAATTTTCAGAGGAGGAAAGATTTAACCTCTCGCCTACAGAAGGAGGGTGTCTTAATTCCAATTCCAGTTTATCGGTGTGTTTAATCACCCGGGCCGTCAGGATATCACCAAGAGTCAATTTCGTTTCGGACCGGACCGTCACGGCCTTTCCGTTAATCTTGACCTGATAGACATCCCCCTTTCCTGAGATTACTTGAAGACGAACAAAGCCACCACTCCTAAGCGATTGCCGGAGACTGGTGGCTTTTTGATCGAGAAACTTGTTTCCGTAAGAGAGGACTTCCAAAACAGCCTCCCGGATTGTTAAGTCTAGGCGCTGGTAACTTTTTTCCGGATCAGCTCGGGAACCTTGGCAGCCTTCCCAACCCGTCCGCGGATGTAGTAAAGTTTCGCCCGCCGTACCCGGCCGAGGCGCACCACTTCCACCTTCTCAACCTTGGGGGAATGGAGGGGAAAGATTCTCTCCACACCAACGCCGTAAGAAAGCTTACGGACCGTGAAGGTCTTCCGGACACCGGAACCTTTGATGGCGATTACCAGACCTTCATAGATCTGAATACGCTCGTTGGTTCCTTCGATAATCTTAAAATGCACCTTTACGTTATCCCCCACCTTGAAGGTGAGAGCGTTTTCTTTCATCTGTTCTTGTTCAATCGACTTAATCAGATCCATCTGATACCTTCCTTACTTATCTTCTTCCAGGGCCTTCAACATATTCCACGCTTCTGCGTCTATGCGGTTGGGCTGGAGCAGATCCGGCCTGTTTTTCCGTGTTTTTTCCAGCCCCTTCCGGAGCCGCCATTTCCGAATATTTTCATGATGCCCGGACAGAAGGATTTCGGGAACCTCCTGCCCCTTATAATTCACCGGCCTTGTGTAGTGAGGATACTCTAATATCCCCTTTTCAAAGCTTTCCTCTTCCAGAGATTCCTGGTTGATCACCCCGTCAAGCAGGCGGTAAATACCGTCTACCAGCACCAGGGCGGCCACCTCTCCGGAAGAAATGACGTAATCTCCAATAGAGATTTCATCATCAATATACGTGTCAATGATCCTCTGATCAACCCCTTCGTATCTACCGCACAGGATAATCAGCGACTCTTCTTCCGAGAGCTCCCGGGCTAACTTCTGATCAAACAGAACTCCCGACGGTGAAGGATACAAAACCCTTGAACCCGCCAGATCCAGCTGATCCAGGGCCGCTCCGATAGGTTCAGGCTTAAGAACCATACCGGCGCCGCCTCCATAAGGATAATCGTCGCAGGTCCGGTGCTTATCGGCGGCATAGTCCCGGAAGTCCACCAGCTCATAGCTGATAAGCCCCCGCTCCACCGCCTTGGCCATGATGGAACTATCAAAAAATCCCCGGATAATCTCGGGAAACAGGGTTAAAACCGTTATCTTCATTGAAGCAGCCAGGGGGTCAAAAGCTCCAGGGTTTTCGCTTTAAGATCTACTTCGCCGATGTAGTGTTCCTGAAAGGGAACCATGAAGGTTCCCCCGTGGGTCACCACTTCCAGCAGATCCGCTGCCCCGCCCTCAAAAATCGATTTTATCACCCCCAGGTCTTCACCCTGATGAACCACCCGGCATCCCACAAGGTCGGCCTGATAAAACTCCCCCTCTTCCAGGGGGGCCGCCTGATCCCGGGAAACCAGAACCTCAGCTCCGGCCAGGATTTTGGCGTCTTCGGGATTATCGATACCCCGAAGTTTCATCAAAAGGTTATCACCAAGAAGTTTGAATTCTTCCACCGGATAAACCTTTTCCCTTCCTTCTTTTCGGATCGTAATTTCTTCTAAGTCGAAAAAATGATCCACCTCTCCGGAAAGGGAACGAACCTTGAGGTGTCCCTTCAATCCGTGGGAGGTCCGGATAAGACCGATAACCAGTCTTTCCATTTAATCGAGGATTTCCAGAACGACCCTTTTACCGGACTTGGTAGCCGAAGCACTCAGAATGGTTCTGATCGCCTTGGCTATCCGCCCATGCTTACCGATGACCTTACCGATGTCGTCGGGGGCCACTTTAAGCTCGAGGATCGTGGATTTTTCACCCTCAATCATGTTCACCACAACGCCGCTTGGTTCGTCCACCAGCGACTTTGCGATATATTCAACAAGATCCTTTTCCAAACCAGTACTCCTTATATCCTTTGATTAAGGACCCTTAGCCCAGAAAAATCTGATTCTTGTTGAGGATTTTCTTTACCGTATCGGAAGGCTCGGCACCCTTGGAGAGCCAGTCTTTAATACGATCTTCTTTGAGAGTTACCTGTTTGTCTTCCGCTTCAATGGGATGGTAAAGTCCCACCTCTTCCAAAGTTCTTCCATCCCGGGGAGTCCGGGAATCCATCACAACGATCCGGTAGTAGGGTCTTTTTTTGGTTCCGAATCTTTTCAGTCTAATTTTAACGCTCACTAGAACCTCCTGAAACGTTTATCAGCTCGTATAAGATCTTTGAGCCACCTTCTAAACTCGGTTATTTTTGAAGTTGGCTTCGAAGAAAAAATGTCAAGCAACTTGTATTTCATTACACTGTAATGACTTGACAATTTTTCTTCATATTCATTAAGGTCGGAATTTCAAAAATCTTTGATTTTTGGAATTCCCTTATTTCATCGCCATTACGCACGGTAATTTACTAACAGCGCCGACCATCCAGCAATATAGTCGGCTTTTCAATAACAATCAACCGCCCCCGGTAAAAAGAGAGGTTAACAAAGTCTTCACAATATAGGATTTTACCCTTCGTTTCAACCACCCAGCTGAGACATCATCTTAGCCTGGTATTTCTTATTTTTGGTCATCTTCTTCATCATCAATTTCATCTTTTCGAACTTTTTCAAAAGTCTGTTGACGTCATACACATTGAGCCCGCAGCCCTTGGCGATCCGTTTCCTCCGGGAAGGACTGATGATCCGGTAGTTTTCCCGCTCCTGGGGGGTCATGGAAAGAATGATCGCCTCTTCGTGCTTCAATTCTTCTTCGTCGATGGCCTCTTCCAGGTTCTGACCGCTCAAGCCGGGAATCATTTCCAACATGGATTGCAGGCTCCCCATCTTTTTAACCCGGGCGAACTGTTCCAGATAGTCCTGGAGGGTAAAGGTGGAACTGGCCATCTTTTTTTCCAGCGCTTGGGCCTCTTCCTGGTCGATGGATTCCTGGGCTTTCTCCACCAGGCTGACCACATCTCCCATCCCTAAAATCCGGCTGGCGATTCTCTCGGGATAAAAAACTTCCAAGTCGGTGAGTTTCTCACCGGTACCGATGTACTTAACGCATTTTCCCGTGACACTCTTGAGGGACAGGGCCGCCCCGCCCCGGGCATCAGAGTCAAACTTGGTAAGAATGACACCGCCGATACCCACCTGCTCGTCGAATTCCTTGGCGATATCCACCGCATGCTGACCCGTCATGGCATCCGCCACAAAGAGCGTATCCGATGGGTTCGCGGCCTTATAAACCGCCTTGATTTCCGCCATCATTTCCTGATCAAGATGGAGCCGGCCGGCGGTATCCACAATTAAGGTGTTGAAACCGCCTTTCTTGGCATACCCCACGGCATTCTTAACCACCTTGACCGCATCTTTGGTTTCTTCGGCGTAGACCTCAACCCCTATCTGTTCACCCAATACCTGAAGCTGCTTGACCGCCGCAGGTCTTACCAAGTCCGCCGCCACCAGCAGGGGCTTACGCCCCTCCTTCATCAGTTTAGCCGCCAGCTTGGCGGAGGTGGTGGTTTTACCGGACCCCTGAAGCCCCATCATCAGGATCACCGATAAGGTGTCGGGTCCCTTGAGTACAAGATCCTGCTTCTCATCACCCAGCAGGGAAACAAGACGGTCGTAAACAATTTTGGTAAACATCTGGCCGGGGTTCACCGACCGAAGGACCGCTTCACCCTTGGCTTCTTCGATGGTGTGGTTCACGAACCGACGGACCACCCGGAGGTTAACATCCGCCTCAAGGAGGGCGATTTTTATCTCCTCCACCGCATCTTGGATATTTTTTTCCGATATCGAGGCTTTGCCGGTTACCTGGCGCACCACATCGTTTAGCTTATTGGATATTCGGTCTAACATGATTGAATCCTGATTTTGTTCCCGGATAGATCCTGAAAAAGGAACCTTGAAGTTTGATGTTTTATACCTTTTTTACCACCCCCTGTCAAGGTGTACGCCAAGAAGGGGCCGGCAGTGGTTCTGAAGTATCTTATTTTACACCAAGAAATAAGCGGTACCGTCAGCACCGAAACCGGCGGCGGTCCGGGCTATAGCCGTGTTGAGGCGATGCGGTGAGTCATAGTTTTGCAAAGCTCACCGGATCTGAAAAAAGTGGCGCTGAATGTACCGGGCCCTCCGATTGGCCTCTTCCCAATAGAGGCTGCCGGGGAATTGCTCCACCAGCCGGGAGTAATAACCCAAGGCGGCCCGCTCATCCCGCAGGGGAGATTTCAAATCAAAGAGGCGGCCCAGAAAAAGAAGAAGCCTGTCCTGCTCCCAAAAAGGCAGATTCCGGTGCTGCAGCAGGTCTAACACCTTGGCCAGGGAGTGATAATCTTCACCGTTGTAGAACCTCACCGCCTCGTTAAAGAGGATATCAGAATCGGTGGACTCATCAAACATACCCGGGCCGGAGAGGACCGAAGGCGGTAAATCGCTAGAATCTTCCTCGGACAAGACCTCTTCTTGGTCGTCCGGTGCCTTCTGGGGGGCAGCTTCCTGGTCTGCGGGAATCGTTTGTTGATCCTCCCCGTCTCTTCCCTCCGCCTCGGCGATAGAAACAGGGGGTTCCGGGGGAACTTCCGACCGGTAGGAAACGGTTTTTTGATATAATAGTTTTCCCGACAAATCCTGACGCTGAAAGATAAAAAAACCCTCCCCTGGCCGGGGCAGAAGAAAGGAAAAGACCGTGATTCCCGGCTGAAGGGTCCGCTGGAGATTCACATGAACACCTTGGCTGGACTGTAGGGTCCAGCCCGATCCCTCCAGCATGAGGATGTGGGGGTCCCTCTCCGAAGGGGCATACACCCGCTCTTCCCGGGTTTCAACGCTTTTCCATCCCGGCAGCGAAAAAGAGCGGGAGTCTGCCCCCGCCTCAAGGACCGGCGGAGAGGCGGAACCGCCTCGGGGGGATGCGGTTGAACCGGAGGTAACCCGGGCGGCCCCTGGTGGGGTGTCAGGCACAGGCCCCGAGGCTACAGCGGCGGAAGAGACGGCGGGGGCTGGATCTTTAGCGGCCCTAACGGCGGCGCCAACGGCAGAGTCTTCGGGAGCCGGTGCCTCCCCCAAGTCTTGGGCCGCCGGCGTCGGCGAAACAGCCTCGTAGACCAGGGAATCGACATG
>CAYYNJ010000008.1:7621-18018 GCA_964472775.1 uncultured Spirochaetaceae bacterium | reverse complement strand
TCCAGTCCGGCAGGGGAATATCCGCGGCTGGGGGAGCAGGAGGCTCGGAAGCAGACTCGGCTGAAACGATGATGGCCTCTTCCGCCGCCCCAGACGTCACCGTGTCCCGGGGTCCGGAAATCTCCGGCGCACCGGCGGTGTTCAACGGCTGTGAAACGGCGGGAAGGACCGGGGTTTCCGCAGTATCTCCGCCGGGGGGCGCAGAGACGCAGCCGCCCAGCACCGCCAGCAGCAGGATCACCCCCCCCCTAAGGTATGGTTTCAAAGAAGTCCCTCACCAGCGTGTCGTTTTCGCCCTCTAACTGCTGTATTCCCAGTTCCACCGGGTCTACCCAGAACTCCTGAATCTCTTCGGGTTCCCACTTTTCCCGGATGGGGCGCACCGGCAACCAGCCGGGATCCCCCAGGGGAACAGGATCCTCCACGATAAAGTCGGAAAGACTCAAATCCAGCGGGGGGCGGGGAACTGTTTCCTCCGTGTCTCGCCCCCCCCCTGAAACCGAGACGATGAAGAGGAGAATGATCAGCATGAAAAGGGCCCCGCCCAGGGCGGGAAGTACGATTCTCCAGGGGACATTTCTGGGCAGCTCCATCACGACTCCTCTAAAAAATACGGACGTTTTTCATTTCCCCGTAAATCCCTAAACTTCCACCGCCTCGGCTTCGGCGCCTTCACCTTCCAGTCTCACCGCCACGACTTTGGAAACCCCCGATTCTTCCATGGTGACCCCCAAGAGGGTCTTGGCGGCGGTGACGGTTTTCTTATTATGGGTGATGATGATGAATTGACTGCGGGTGCCGAATTCCAGCAGCAGGTTGGTAAACCGGCCGATGTTCTGGTCATCCATGGCGGCATCAATCTCATCGAGGATACAAAAGGGCGATGGTTTAACCATGTAAGTGGCGAACAGCAAGGCGATGGCGGTGAGGGATTTCTCGCCCCCCGAAAGAAGGGTGATGTTTTCCAGTTTTTTCCCCGGGGGCTGGGCGAAAATCTCGATTCCCGAATTTAGAACATCATCGGGGTCTTCCAGCCGTATTTCGGCACGGCCGCCCCCGAAGAGCCGCCGGAACATGGCGTGGAAGCTCTTCTTTATCTTATCGTAGGTATCGAGAAACAGTTCGGTCGATTCTTTCTCGATCTGCTTGGTAATCTTCTCCAGGTCTTCCCTGGCTTTCCCCAGATCTTCTAACTGGCCTTGAAGGAAATCGTGCCTCTCCTTCACCTCGGCGAACTCTTCGGGGGCCATGAGGTTTATGGAACCCAAGCCCCGCTCTTCCTCCCGCACCTTGGTCAGGGCATCCTTCAGGTCCCGGGGAGTACCGACGATTTCATACATGGTGGATTCAAATTCTGAAAGATCCCGGGAATGTCTTTCCACAAAATTCTCGTAGAGATTACGCACATCCGTGTTGAGGGAGGCCAGCTGAATCTGAGCCTTCTCCACCGCTTCCTGGACCCGGCTGACCTTATGGGTCAACTCTTTCTGCAGCTTTTCCTTAGCAATAAGATCTTTATTTTTGCGGCTGATGCCTTTTTCCAGTTCCGCCAGTTCTTTTTGAAGGAGTTTTTCCCTGGATAAGAGATCTTTCCGCTCCTCTTCTTTTTGAACTATCTGTTTCTGGACTTCACCGGACCGGTGACGGCAGTTTTCAAGATCAAGCTGATTCTCCACCACCGCCCCCTCCTGGGCGGTGAGATCCTTGCCCAGCAGCGAAAGCGCCTCTTCCATCCCCTTCCGCTGGGTGATCAGCTGGATCCGGTTAACCCTCAGGTCTTCCAGGGTGGTGCGGTACTCGTCAATTTTCTTACGGAGGTTGTTATTCTCTTCCCTCAGCCCCTCCGATTCTCGCCGATTACGGGAAATATTTTCCCGAGCCCCCTCGATCTGGCGGTCGATCTCCCGTTTCTTGGTGATGATACCTTCGGGGGCTAAAAATTCATCGATGAACGAAGGAATAACCTTTTTGTAGGTCTCAAAGTTCTCACCCAGGGCGGTGACGTTCTTTTTTAGTTCTTCCAAGCCGTCGGCTCCGGCGGTCAGCCTGTTCTGAAGCTCCTGTTTTTCCAGGCCCTTGAGAACCGCACCGTCCCGGAACATCTTGATTTTGCCGTCTATCTGAATGAGCATACCCTTGAGGAGGCTTTCCACCCGGTCTTCGGTAGACTTTCTCTCTTTCAACGAGTATCCCGTTTCCTTCAGCCGGGTATCGAGCTGCTGAACGATATCTTCGGTGATGCCGTCCAACTGATCCTGAAGGGTCAAAATCTCTTTCTCGATCCGGGCAATGTCCTCTTCCCGCTTCCTAATCCCCTGATCATTTTCTTTGATCCGGTCCTGGGCGGTTTGGATACTGCGTTCAAACTCTTTTATATTAGATTCGGTCTCGGTGATCCTCTTGGAAAACTCCACCAAACCGTCTTCTTTTTCGGAAATCTGCTCTTTAAGAAGGGCGATTTTCTTCTTCAAGGCCTCTTCTTTTTCGAGGCACGACCGTTCCTGTTTGGCAAGATCTTCTTTCTGAGATAAAAGCAGGGTAATCTGATTCTCACAACTCCCCTTTTCCAGGCCGATACCGTAGAGCTTCTTCTGGGTTTCCACCAGACTCGATTCCATGGTGTTGACCTCGTCGAGATTGTTCTGAAGAAAATCGTTGGCCGCATCGATTTCCGCCTTCAACAGGTCGCGCTCATCCTCGGCGGCTTTCCGCTGCTTTTCAGCACCGTTTTTCTCCTCCAGCAAGGCCCGCAGCTTAAGGAGCTGAATATCCCGCTCCAGGGTGAAGGATTCTTCCCGCAGCACCTTGTAGCGTTCGGTCCGCTCCGCCTGAGCCTTCAGGGTGGAGTAGCTTCTTTTTACTTCCCCCATTATCCCTTCGACCTGGCGGATGTTCTCTTCGGTTTTCTTTAGTTTTCGGTCCGCCTCGGCTCCCCGGGCTTTGTATTTGGTGATTCCCGCCGCTTCTTCAAAGATGTAGCGCCGTTCTTCGGGCTTGCTGGAGAGGATCTGGTCTATCCTTCCCTGCTCCATCACCGAATAGGCGGATTTCCCGATCCCCGTATCGAAAAACAGCTCCCGCAGTTCCCGCAGTTTCACCGGGGTGTTGTTCAAAAAGTATTCACTCTCGCCGGTGCGGTAGAGCCGCCGCTTGACCGCAATTTCCGGCATGTCGAT
Source organism: uncultured Spirochaetaceae bacterium (assembly GCA_964472775.1). Lineage (GTDB taxonomy): Bacteria > Spirochaetota > Spirochaetia > UBA9216 > UBA9216 > CAYYNJ01. Next base: position 14,842 of record CAYYNJ010000008.1, on the reverse strand, counting down.
GGGCAGAAGGCCTTCATCGTTGGATAAAACGATGGTTACCTCGGCAATATTAAGGGCTTTCCGGTTTTCGGTACCGTTGAAGATGACATCTTCCATCTTCTCGGCCCGGAGGGATTTCACCGACTGTTCTCCGATGACACATTTCAAGGCATCCACCACGTTGCTCTTACCACAGCCGTTAGGGCCAAGAAGGGCGGAAATGCCTTCCTGAAATTCGATACGGCTGCGGTCGGCGAAAGATTTAAATCCGAAAACCTCTAAACTTTTAAGAAACACTAGTCAGCTCTCCAGAATGATTTGTCTATATTTAAGTATGCCATGGTATCACAAGTGAAAACTATAGAAAAGGCCGTTTGAACCCCCTATAATAAGGGGATGAACGATTCTGAACCTTGGACCGCCCTGCCCCTCGATCGTATTTGCGGCATCGATGAAGCGGGCCGGGGCCCCCTGGCAGGGCCCGTTACGGCGGCGGCGGTTATTCTTCCCGAAGGCTTTCCCCTGGACATCCTGGGGGATTCCAAAAAACTTACTCCCCTGCAGAGAAAGAAGGCGGTAACAGAAATTTTAAGCCATGCCCTGGCCTGCGGCCTCGGTTGGGCCTGGCCCGAAGAAATTGATGCCCTGAATATCCATTTTGCCACCTTGAAAGCCATGGAGAGAGCCTTCGGAGAATTAAAGATTGTATCGGATTTAAACACGGTGGATGAGAACTTCACACCGCCCCTGGCCGGCACTGTTCAAGCCGACGCAAAGGGTGATTAAAAGGTACCGGCTATAATGGCTGCATCTATTCTAGCAAAGACCGCCCGGGACCGCTGGATGGAGAGATATTCATGGATTGAAGGAAGATATTTGTTCGAAAAACATAAGGGATATCCCACCAGGGAACATGCCGAAAGATGTGCCCGTTACGGCCTCTCGGCTATCCACAGGAAAAGCTTCCATGTTCCCGGCACGAAACGGTGAACCGCCTAGTTCCCTTTTTTCATAAATCCTACGGCTTTATTGAACTCTTCTAAAAAATTTTCCAGATCTTCGGCGAAGACTATGATGGAGTGCCGTTCGAAACTCTCTTCTCCATGCTTCTTACTCTCCACCATATTAAGAAAGAGATCTCCGTTCCGGTTTTCTTTTACGTTAAAAAAGTAAGTCCGTTTTCCCGTTGAAGCTTTTGAAGAAAATACCTCGCCCCTGATTCCCATATGACCCATCCTAACTCGTGATCTGAATACCGTTGGATGATACAATATTGCCGGGGGTTACACAAGGGCTCCATTTCTCCGTCTTTTTTACGGCTAATCCTAATATTGTTTTTTTTCTATATTGTGTTTTTCTAATTCTCTATGGTTTCCTTGGTAGTTATATTGCGCTTTGATTCACATTATTTAGTTGATTTTTAGTTGCTATTCACAACAATAGAAATATTTACTAAAATTAAAAACTAGAGTAAATCGATAAACTTTACATTAAATGTATTTTATATTATAGTCCGTGTATATCGTGCTTTCGGTAGATTGTTTTTTTTCTATTGAAAGAAACGATGAAATTCTCTTACGAGGAGGTAGTTCTAAAGGTGAGTGATTCTAACGAAGCTACTTCGGTCCCTAGATCCAGCAGATCGAGAAGTCGTAAAGCCAAGAAAGACCAGATTCCCTTCGCCATCCTGACCATCCTGGTCATCGTGGTTATCGGGATTCTTCTGGGTCGGGTAAATGCGACTCTAGGACTTTTCTGGATCTTCGGAAACTGTTTTGGTTTCATCCTTCAGAAATCCCGCTTCTGCTTTACAGCATCCATGCGGGACCCCTTTCTGACGGGCGGAACGAACGTGACTAAGTCCGTTCTGGCCGCCTTCGCCATTACCAGTATCGGTTTTCTGGCGATTAAGTATGGAGCCTTTTCAAAGGGTCTGCCCATTCCCGGGCAGAGTTTTGTCGTCCCCGTCAGCCTGGCCACCGTTATCGGCGCTTTCATGTTCGGTATTGGTATGGTTATTGCCGGCGGGTGTGCCTCGGGCACGCTGATGAGGGTGGGTGAAGGTTTTGCCATGCAAATTCTTTCCCTCGCTTTCTTTGTGGTGGGATCCCTCTGGGGGGCCCATGACATGGGATGGTGGCAGCTCAATGTCATCCTCAAGGGCAAAGCGGTTTTTCTCCCCGACCTGTTCGGCTGGATGGGAGCGCTGCTGGTTCAAATGGCCATCATCGTTCTTCTCTGGATTGCGGCGGATAAATGGGGAAAACGAAAGGGTGCGGATTCCACCCACTAAGACTTACTGAAAATAATAGGAGATAATGAGATGAAAGAAGTAGAACTGGACTGCATGGGCGAAGCTTGTCCTATCCCCCTGGTAAAAGCTGAGAAAGAAATGGCCAAACTGGACATCGGCGATGTACTTATCGTGCAGATTGACCACAGCTGTGCCATGAAAAACGTTCCCGAATGGGCCCGGAAAGAGGGACACAACGTGGAAATTGAAGAAATTGATGACGGCGAATGGGAAGTCATCATCGAAAAGGTGAAATAAATTACGAGGTTAAAATCTTGAAAAAACTTTCTGCCAAGATAAAGAAGAATCCCTACTACGTCATGTGGTTTAAGGATGCTTGGCCTTATATAACCGGTGCGGTCTTGCTGTCGATTTTTCAAATCGCCACCCTGGCCTCCACCGGAAACCCCTGGGGAGTTTCCGCTGTTTTTGCCAACTGGGGCGCCTGGCTCTACGAGCTCGTGGGCGGTTCGGTGGACAAATGGTACTACTTCGCCAGTGAGGGAGCCCAAGCCACCCTGGAAAGAGGTTTTCTGCAGGATCCGGGAACCATGAGGAACCTGGGTGTCATTGCAGGAGCCCTATTCGCCACCCTGGCAGCCTCGGGATTTAAGTTTAAGAAAATCAAGTCCTGGCGTCAGGTATTGGCCGCCGTTTTAGGCGGTCTCCTGATGGGATACGGCGCCCGTATCGGTTTCGGCTGTAATATCGGCGCTCTTTTCAGTGGTATCGCTTCCTTCTCCCTCTCCGGATGGGTGTATGCGGTCTTCCTTTTTCTGGGAGCCGTGGTGGGTAGCAAACTGCTGGTCAAATTCTTCATGTAAGGTTGATAAAAATGAGAGAAAAACAGCGCGAAGCGTATGATGTGGTCATCATAGGCGGGGGCGCGGCGGGGCTTACGGCTGCTATATACTGCGGCCGGGCCCGGCTTAATACCCTGCTTATTGAAAAAGCATTGATGGGGGGACTTGCCACCTACACCAATGAAATCGAGAACTACCCCGGATTTCCCGAAGGATCCGGCGGTTTGGCTCTAATGGATCTTTTCCATAAACAAGCCAAAAGATTTGGAGTTAACTTCAAACTTACCGACGTCAAAAAGGTGGATTTTTTCACCGAAACTAAAACCGTCGAAACTTTTCGGAATATCTACGAAGCCAAGGCTGTGATCATCGCCAGCGGCGGACGGCCCCGGATTACCGGCGGTGAAAACGAAGAGAAGTACCTTTTTGACAAGGGCATCTCCTTCTGCGCCACCTGCGATGCCGCCGCCAACACCGATAAAACCGTCATGGTCATCGGCTCCGGCGATGCCGCCATCGAAGAAGGAATGTTCCTTGCCAAATTTGCCAAAAAAGTCATCGTTTCGGTGATCCACGACGAAGGCAAGATGGACTGTAATGAAATTGCCAAGGAACAAGCCCTGGCTAACCCCAAGATGGAATTCAAATGGAACACCATGGTTCATGGTTTTGAAGGGGAAGGTCACCTGGACACGGTGGTTCTGAAGAACCTCAAGACCGGTGAACTTGACCCGGTAAAGGTGGACAACTGTTTTGAATTCATCGGTTACGTTCCCAACACAGAAATCTTCCAGGACGTGGTGAATATGTCCAAACAGGGCTATGTCATCACCAACGAGAAGATGGAAACCAGCGCCCCCGGAGTTTTTGCCTGCGGAGACGTACGGGAGAAAGAGCTGAAACAGGTCGCCACCGCTGTCGGTGATGGCGCCATTGCCGGTGTGGGTGCCGAAAAATACATCGCCGAAACCGAAATGTTCGAAAACCAGATCATGCAGAAGGAAAAGGTCGGACTTATCTACGTCTACTCCGCCATCGACGCTCCCAGCCGGGAACTGCTGCCCATGATGAAAGAGATTGAGGATGAGTTTAAGGGCAAGGTGAAACTGGCCACCCTGGATCTCTACAAAGGCAGATCTCTCTGTGAACGGCTCGAATGCGATGTGGAGCCCATGACGGTTTACCTGACCAAAGCGGGCGAAGTGGTGGGAAAATGTACCGAGTGCGTCAAACCCGAGATTATTGCCAAGCTGAAAGAGCTGGTTGACTAAAGAGGTGACCCCTATGAGAAATTTTCCTTTTGGAAAGGTTCTGACGATTTTTTTGATCCTGGGAACCCTCGTTTTTGTTTCCTGCGGAAATAACCCTCCCGGAGAAACGGGAACCGAAATCATCAATGCCAAAACAGCCTTGTCCCTGGTGGCCGACGGTGCCATCCTGGTGGATGCCCAGGCGGCCAACACCTATGCCAAGGGCCATGTGACCGGCGCCGTCAATGTCTCGAGGGCTGACATTGTTATCAATCAGCCCGTGGCGAATATGCTGGCGCCCGCCTCCCAGATCGAAGCGGTTCTGGGAAGCCGGGGAATCAGCCGTGATTCTGTGGTGGTTATCTACGACAACAACCAGAACATGGATGCCGCCCGGCTTTGGTGGACCATGAAGGTCTATGGTCACGATCAGGTCAAAGTGGTCAGCGGAGGGTTCAATGCCCTGGTGTTTGCCGGTGCCCCCTACGACACCGCCGCCGTGGCCTCCCGTCCGGCGGTCTACAAAGCCGATGCGCCCAACAACGACTGGATCACCACCGATAAGGAGATCCGCACCTGGCTGAACAACGACGACGGCACGGTTTCCATTATCGATACCAGAACCATTGAAGAATACAACGAAGGAACCGTTCCCGGTTCGGTTCACCTGAACTTTACCGGAAACAACTTTAACGACGGCACCTACAAACCGGTGCAGCAGATTCAAATCCGCTACCTAGAAGCGGGAGTCGATTACGAAGATACGGTGGTGATGTACTGCAAGACCTCCATCAGGGCGGCTCAGACCTTTCTGGCCCTCTACAATGCGGGATACCGCAATCTGAAGGTCTACGACGCCGCCTGGCTGGGATGGACCCTGAATCCCATGAACCCCGTATTCGTTCCCGATACGTCCGTACAGATATTAGATTCCTCGGATAATTCCTAGGGATTAACATTGAACCCCGGTTCCACGGAGCCGGGGTTCATCCAAACAAAGGAGAAAATCGATGAAAAAGGTACTTTTGCTGCTTTTTGTTTCCCTGCTTCTTGCCCCCTTCGCCTTGATGGCCGAAGGACAGGCCGAAGTTCCCGCCGCCCCCGTCCTGGCGGTGGATCCCGTTGAAGAGGCGGTCAACGCCTACTTCGCCAACATGCCCGACCACATCTACAAAATCGGTCAGGCCGACTTCATCAACATGGTGAAGGCCGGTGACGACATGGTTGTTGTAGACATCCGCCGGGCCGACGACTACGCCGCCGGCCACATCAAAGGCGCCGTCAACATGCCCTGGGGTCCCGCCATTGCCGAAGGCCTCAGCTCCCTCCCCCAGAACAAACAGGTTTTCATCTACTGCTACACCGGCCAGACCGCCGGTCAGGCCGTGGTGACCCTCAACGTGGCCGGCATCAACGCCCGCTCCGTTAATCTGGGCTGGAACTTGGGTATCTCCAAGGTTGAAGGTGTCGCTGCGGTAACCGAAACCAAGGCCAACACCCTCCCCTCCGCCGACAATGCCGTTGATCCGGCCATCGCCGCGGCGGTGAAGAACTATTACGCCAACCTGGGTGCCGCCCCCTTCGCCAGCAACATCGTCAGCGAAGAAAACGCCAAGAAGATCCTGGACGCCGGGGATGACTCGGTTCTCTTTGTTTCGGTACGGAAAGCCGCGGATTACGCCGAAGGCCATATCGATGGTGCCGTTAACCAGCCCTGGGGCAAGGGAATGCAGGATGGTTTTTCCAGCCTCCCCATGGATAAAAAACTGATTGTCTACTGCTACACCGGACAGACCGCCGGCCAGGTGGTGGGAGGTCTTCGCCTCCTTGGATACGATGCCGTATCCCTTAAGGGCGGAATGGGCATGGCCGCCAACGCTCCCAGCGGATGGGCCAACCAGGGCTATCCTGTAGTTAAATAGTCCGTTTCTTAAACGAGAAGTTTTTACCCGCCTTCTTGAGAGGGCGGGTTTTTTATGACCCCATCACCCCCGGGGGAAGCCTGCCGTTTTCTAACTCTTCCACGGCCCCCAGGATCTCTTCTTCGCCGTAGTACCACATGTCTTCGATGAATAAAAGGGGCATGTGCTGGGATGTGGCCGGTACCGCGGTCCGTTCTAGGGTTTCCATCAAAACATCCCATCCTTCGTCGCCCAGGATGTTGTACAGACCAACGTCGAGTTTAACAGGGCGGCCTTCAAAGGCGAACCTTGTTTTTATTTTTTTCAGGGTCTCTCCGGCCTCTTCACAGTCGTTGCAATGGGAGGCAAAGAAATAGGTCACATTCACGGTTTGGTACTCGGTGCAGCCGGTAAAAAAGAGAACGAGCAAGAAGACCATGGGGACGATGACGTTCCTGGGGGATAGCGATCTTTTCATATAGATATGTTATCTGAACCTTGGGATATTCTCAACGACAGGAAGGTTTTTTATGTTCCTAGGGGAAGAAATTCCCTATAATGAGGCATGCTCCGTCGGCCTAAACCATCTTTAACATCCCTCGCCGCTTGGCTTTTTCTTTTATCGGGGCTCCTGTTTTCCTTCTTTACCCTAGCTTCCTTCCCCTTCATCCATTCCGATGAGGTATGGCTGGCGGATCTTTCACGGCAAATCCTAGAAGCAAAAAACCCCGCTGCGGGAGAGTCTTTTTTCCGTCTGACCCCGCGATATCCCCATGCCCTCAAGACTCTCTACCACCTCATCCAAGGGCCTTTTGTTCATAAATCATTCTCGCCCTGGTCCGCCCGGCTTCCTTCCTTTTGGGCGGGGCTTTTTTCTCTGGCGGCGGCAGGCTGGGCGGCCCGCAGGTCGGAGATCTTGAAGGATTGGTGGTTTATGGTTCCTCTAGCCCTTCTCTGGAATCTTCAGTTTCTCTATGCCAGTCATTTCGGCCGGC
>CAYYNJ010000008.1:0-7611 GCA_964472775.1 uncultured Spirochaetaceae bacterium | reverse complement strand
GATGATGGGCATCCCCTGCCTGGGTATACCGGGCGCGACCTTGTTCAAAAGCGAGTGGGCGCGGCAGTACCTGAAGGACCGGCCCCTGTGGCTGCACCCTTCTCTGGAATATTCAGTTTCTCTATGCCAGTCATTTCGGCCGGCAGGAAATCTTTTTGTTAGCCATTTTTATGGCAGGATACGGTGTCCTTAACGCCTCCTTTCGAGCAGGGAAAAAGGGAACCGTTTTAGGACTTGTGACGGCCCCGGGGATTTTTATTCATCCTAACAGCTTCATCATCGCCCTTTCCCTGGGGGTCATGCTGATTTACCGGGATGTATCCGGTAGTGACCGCCGAAACGTGCCCCTGAGACAGAAAGCCCGGGGCTGGTTTCTCTATGCGGGGATTTTAGCCGTCACCGCCGCCGCTGCGGTGATTCTTTCGTTTTATTGGGATCCGGAATTTCTAGCCCACTACAAAGAATTCGGCGACACCCACGGGGTGGGGCTGCCCCTCTTTTTAAAGCTGCGGCGGCTTCCCCGGTTCTTCTATAAAATGTACATCCAGGCCGCGGGAACCTACTATCTTCCGCCCCTGAAAGGAGTCTTTTTCGCCGGAGGGGCCGCCCTCCTTCTTCGCCCCCTCCTGGGCTTATTGACCAAGACCCCCCGGGCCTTGGAAACGACCATAAGCTTTCTGGGTCTGGCGGCGGGACTTATGCTGATCGGTAAATACAGCCCCCCTTCCCTGCTCTTCTTCCTTCCTCCTGCCTTCTTCGCCCTGACAGAGAGTCTGATCTTGACAGGACGGCTGATTGGCCGCTCCCGGCTCCCCCGCATCGGTGCGGCGGCACCCCTAGTTCTGGGAGCGGTCCTTTTTTTGCTTCAGGCAGGATCGACGGTGCAGGAAGTAAGGCAGGAAGGGGAAAGCGGGGGGGAATATCACAGGTACCAACTATTTTTAACGGAAAATATTCCCCCGGGAGAACCGGTATTAGCCAATCTAAACACCGGATTTATTCTTGATACCAGGACGGTTCACCCCTACCGGGATCTGGCCTTCCTGGAAGAAAGGGGCATTTCCGTAACCGAATACTTGTTAAAAGAAGGGATCAACTATGTGGTTTGGCCGGAGGAGATGGAAATTATCTTTGCCCAACGGCCTGTCTGGAACGATCTCTATGGGAACCTCTATCCCTATTACGAAGAGCTTTATGACCTCTTCCGGAGGTCAACCCCGACGGCCCGGGGATACTTTCCCGTCTACGGCATGAGGATCATCCCCTACCAAGGCCGCCGGGGGGGGGCGGTGACGCTCTTCCGGCTTTCCTTTCCCTAACTGATCTGATGAAAAATTTCCCTGTCGAGCCCGGGATATTGACCGTTTTCCGGGGTTCTTGGTTCATCCAGAGGGTTTGGAAAACGGCTGATGATCTCCCCCCGCCGGGACATCACCGCCAGTTCATCCCCCAGATAGGCCGCCTCCTGGATATCGTGGGTAACAAAGAGGATCGTGACTAATTCCCGTTTCCGCAGCTCCCGCAGCCGGTCCTGAAGATGAAGACGGGTCTGGGCATCCAGGCTGGCAAAGGGCTCATCCATTAAAAGCAGCGCCGGCCGGGAAGAAAGGGCCCGGGCCAAGGCGGCCCGCTGCTTCATCCCCCCCGAAAGCTGATGAGGATAACTGTCCTTCCAGCGTGAAAGCCTCACCAGCTCAAGAAGCTCGACGGTCCGTTGACGATACCCCTTCTCCCCCAGCATTTTCAGGGGAAACGAGACGTTTTCTTCCAGGGTAAGCCAAGGAAAAAGCTGTTCCTGCGATTGAAAGATCATAATTCTCTGACGGTCCGGGCGGGCGGGAGGGGCATCCCGAAATAACACCTGGCCCTGGTCGGGAATCAGCATGGACGAAGCGAGCCTCAACAGGGTTGACTTTCCACAGCCCGATTCCCCCAAAATGGTGAGAAAACCGCCCTCTTCTAAATCGAGATTCAGCCGGGAGAAAACAGGATGGGGAGGCGTTCCGGGAAAGGTAAAGCCAACATCATGAAACCGTAAAAGGGGTGCCATCTAGACCGGCCTCCATCGGGCCAGCCGGCTCTTCTCTAGCCTTCCAAAGAGCAGCCCTTCCACCAGCAGCCCCAGCAGCAGGACCACCAACAGTCCGGCAAAAATTCCCGGAGTATCCATGAAAACCCGGCGCTGAAAGAGGAACCAGCCCATGCCGCCGCTGCCCCCCAGAGCACCGAAAACCATTTCGGCACTTATCAACGCCCGCCAGCCCCGGGCCCAGCCTATCCGCCAGCCCGCCAAAAGAAAAGGAAAGGCCCCGGGTAGTTCAATCCGGGTAAAAATCTGCCAGGGAGAGAGCTGATAGTTTCGTCCTATCAAACCGTAAACCTCCGGCAGTTGGTCAAATCCCGACATGAGATTAGTGGTAAGCGGCCAAATGATGGAGTGGATGAGAATGAAAAACACCGCCGGGGTTCCCGTGCCAATCCAAAGGATGATCAGGGGCAAAAGGGCTATCCCCGGAAGAGGATGGAAAAGGGCCGTCAGGGTCTCCACCAGGCTTCTTCCCCAACGGAAGGTTCCCGGTTTACCGCCCCCGCGCCGGCCCAGGAAAAGGAGAAAGAACGATAGCAAGGTTCCCGCCGCCAACGCCAAGGCCACGAGAAATAAAGAAAAGGCCGCCTGAATTAAAAGAGTTCCCTCCGCCGCCCCCTCTTTCAGGGCGCCGAAAATAGCGGTAAGGGACGGCATCAGCAGAGGGGAAGCATCCCCCAGGATCCGGGCGGCACCGTAGAAACCCGCTAGCACAAGAATCCAGACCCATCGGGCCGCCCGGTCTCTCCCTTTGGTTTTCATGGAAGCACTTCCGGCACAATAAAATATTCCTCCGCCTTCCCCGGGTTTTTCAGATAACCCTGGGCCCCCATGAAGGAGATAAAACGCTCCAGCCCCTCGACCTCCCCGCCGTAGGAAACCCCGGGCCAGGTGAGATATTCCAGAAGCTTTTCCTTACTGAGATTATAGTCTTCCCGCAGCAGCTCCGCCGCCTCTTCCGGAGCCTCAGCAAGAAAATGAAAGGTTCGTGACAGGGCCCGCTCCAGCCCCGCCGCCAAATCAGGCTGTGCGGAGGCAAAATCTTCCATCACACAGCCTATGATGAAGGTAAATTCCGAACCGACCGCTTCTTTACCGTCCAGCACCAGCCTCATGCCGGGGTCGGAAAGTTCCATCATGATATAAGGAGGAGCGGTAAAATGGGCGGACACTTCCTGGCGGTTCATCAAGGCGCTCATGCCGTCGGGATGGGAAAGCGTTACCATCTGTTTGTCAAACCGCTTCGGATCGCCCAATTCCTTTTCCGCCGCCATGGATAGAAGAATATGCTGAATGCTTCCCGGCTGAGGAACGGCGATTCTGTCCCGGGGACCAAAATCTTTCAAGCTCTTTATTTCCTCTTTCCAGGTCACAAGCCCCACGGGGGCACGGCTGAGCCCGGTGAAAATACGCCACTCCATGCCTCCCTCTACACCGATCAGAAAGGGAGGGATTCCCATGAAACCCACATCCAAGCGGCGGCTCAACATGGCTTCCCGGATGGCAGCGCCGTTGACCAGCCGAAGCCACTGAACATCCACCCCGGGAAGCTCCTCCTCCAGCCAGCCGGTGCGGCGCAGCAGCTGCAGGGGGGCGTAAGCCAGGCCGTACTGCTCCGCCAGACGAAGTTCCCGCTTTACCGCCGGGCCGGTGGCACCCTCTCTTGGTGCTGCTTCTTTATCTTGCTCACCAACCCCGCAACCGGTGAAAGCCGTCAAAATGAATAAGAGGTTGATCACGGCAAGGATGTATTTTTTCATAGAAACACCTCAACATCTTCCTTCAGCATAAGATATTACCTTGAATGACGGGCGTACTCAATCCAAGGAACCAGAAGTTCTTCCCCCTGCTCATCTTTAACCTTGAGAATCTTGTTAACCTTATCTAAGGTGCGGTTTACCTCCGAGGCGGTTCCTCCCTTGACGACGAATGAGACAGCCCTCTGCCCCGAACTCTCCATCGGTTTAATCACCGTTCCCGGGGGCTGAAGAATCTTCACCCCCGTGACTCCTCCCATTTCTGAAACCAACTCGGTGCCCTCGTAGGAGCCGATGGTGCCGGGAAGGCAGAAAAGAAGAGGTACCGATAGGTAGGGAAGCCTGTTAAGGCCGGTAAAACTGGGCAGCACATCGGGAAGTTCCTGCCCCAAGGCGCCGCGAATGAGCAGGTCCACCGTATCAACCCCCGTGATGAGGGGAATAAACTCATCTTCATAGGCGCCCCCCAGGCGGCAGGCAATCTCGTTGACCCGGACCCCCTTGTCCCCAATAAGCATTTGGAAGTAAATGGGGCCTTCCTTAATTCCAAAGACTTCCACAACCCGCCGGGTCATAGCCAGAAGGGCACCGCCGTGTCGTCCCAGATGGCGGGAGGGGAAACGGTGGGCCAGGCAGATGCCGATATGCTTCCCCGCCTCCATGGTCACCCGGTCGGTGATAGAAAAAACCACCGCCTTCCCGTTCCGGCACCACCCTGAAACGGTTACCTCCGTACTGGGGTAGTACTCTTCCACCAGGTATTCGTTCTGTCGTGAATAACTCAAAACTTCCCCGGCCTTATCCAAAGCTTCCCGGCCGCTCTCGACCTTGAGAACACCGCGCTGTCCCTGGCTGTCCAGGGGTTTTACCACCAAGGGCGGCTGCAGATCAGATAATTCTTCGAGACGTGTATCCGGCCCGATGATGCGGAACCGGGGGGAGGGAATTTCCCCCTCCTGAAACCGTTTTTTCATCACCTGCTTATCGGTTACCCCCAAAGCTTCCTGCCGGGATAAAAACGAGGGGAGCCCCAGGGCTTCGGCGGCGGCGGCGGCGGCCAAAACCGGCTGATCGGTTCCCATGGTGGCCACCGCCGTAACTCCTTCATGCCGGGCGGCCTCCACCACCCCCGGCACATCGAAGGTGGACACGGCGGCAAAACGGTCCGAGAGGGCCCGGCCGGGAGCATCGGGGTTGCGGTCGCAGAGGAGAACGGGGATACCCGAAGTTTTCAGCCTGCGCAGAAGGGGCATCTGGCTGCTGCCGCCGCCTAAAACCATGAAGAGAGGATCAGCCACGAAAGGGCCTCCTTATACCGTAAAAATAAAATAGCTTAAGAAACAACTTCAACCGGGAACCGAAACCGTACCGGCTCGGCCCGCCCCTCCGGAAAAACAGCTCTACACAGCCGCTGCGGGGCCTCTGACGCAATAGCAGAGCCGATAGGTAAATGAACCCGGGAAGCGGGTCCGACAACGCCTGGTGAAGCAGTTCCCGTTTTAATACCCTGAAACTGGATACCCGGACCCCCCGGGGGGCCCCCAACAGCCGGTAGAACAACCGGTCCCGCAGATAAGAACCAGGAGTAATACCCGGTCCGCCCCGGCCCCGGGACACCCCGAAAACAAGATCGAACCCCCGGTCCAGCAAGGCCACCAGCCCGGGTATATCCGCCGGATCATGGGCCCCGTCATCGTCCAGGGTAACAAGAACAGCGCCCCCGCACGCCCTCAGCCCTTCCAGGGTGGCGGCCTGCTGCCCGCGGTTCTTTTCCAGGGTTACAACACGGCAGCGGCGCACGTCCCGGCACAACCTTTCCAGAAACCCCGAGGTCTCTCCTCCTGACCCGTCATCCACCACCACCACTTCGTAAGTGAAATCCCCCAGGGCCGTATCGATCTCGGCCAGAAGTGAAGGTAGCCCCGCCTCCCCCCGGTAAGTAGGAATAACCAGAGAAATCTCGGGAGTCACAGATTCCAAACCATCAACCCCGCACAGACCGCGGCAAGACCAAGCCATTGTCGCCGGTTCAGTTTCTCTTTCAGAAAAACCCGGGCTCCCAGCAGCACTAAAGGATAGGTCAGAGCCGAAAAGGAGTAGGCATACAAAAGCGGAACCTTCTTCAAGGCGGAAAAATACAAGAGCGGAGCGATCAAAACCGCCGCCGCTCCCGCCATGAGGGGCCCGTTAAAGAAAGAAAACACCAGTTTCACCGGCCCCCGGCGGGTATCCAGAAGAAGAGCCCCTCTTTTTACCAGAACCTGTCCCAGGGCGGTTAACACCGCCACCGCTGCCAGCAGCAAAAGACTAATTCCCACGGCCCGCTCCGCCGCCGTACTGGATCAGCCCGAGTCCCGTCAAAATCAGGGGAATTCCCGCCAGGGCGCCCCGGGGAAGCGGTTCGGAAAAAACCAGTATCGACAAAGCCAAGACCAAAACGTATCCCAGACTCATCATGGGATAGGCCAGAGAAAGGGGAAACCTCCTCAACACCAGGATCCAGAGGAACCCCCGCAGGATCAGGGCGGTATAGCTGATAAGATACCAGCCCCCCTGCCCCGTCACCGCCCCCGCCTTGGCCGCCCCCTGCCCCAGGGTCAAAAATCCCAGGGGCAGCAGAAACCACAGGTAAGACCGGGCGGGCAGAACCGGTTCAGGCCCGCTCACTCAGCTCCTCCCATCGCTTAAAACTTGCCTCCAGCCCGGAAAGAACCTGGGTATACCGCCGGTTCTTCTCCGCCAGGGCATCGGGAGCCGCCCCGGGATCGGCAAAAAAAGCCTCCAAGGCTTTCTGCTCTTCCTCCAGCCGGGGAATCTCGTCCTCCAGCTCTTGCAGTTCCTTCTTCTCTTTAAACGACAGCCCCCGGGAAGAACTTTTCGGTTTCCCCCCTTTATCCGGTGATACTCCGAAAGATTCTGCGCCGCGCCGGGATTCATGAGATTTCTCTTCCCTCCGCTTATCCTCCTGCCGCGCCTCTTCCTGCCATTCCAGATAGTCGCTGCACCGTCCCCCATAGCCTTGAACCGTTCCATCCCCGGGGATGACGAAGAGGAGATCCGCCAGGCGGTCTAAAAAAGCCCGGTCGTGGGACACCAGAAGAAGGCAGCCTTGGAAGCTGTCGAGAAAATCCTCCAGCAGACTTAATGTGAGCATATCTAAATCGTTGGTGGGTTCATCTAAAATGAGAAAGTTCGGTGCTTCCAGGAGCAGACTTACTAAATAGAAACGCCGCCGCTCCCCCCCGGAAATCTGGGCCACCGGAGTTCTGTGAAGGTTCCGGGGAAATAAAAACCGGTCCAACAGCGTTTCCGGTGTGAGGGATGAGCCGTCGGGGCTCTGGTACCGGGAGCCTATCCTCTGAAGCGATTCAAGGACGGTGAGATCTTCCCGCACCTTGGGAAAGGTCTGACGGAAATAACCGAAGTGGGTGTTTACCCCCACATCTCTGGTTCCCCCGTCCGGCTCAAGAGAACCCTCCAGAAGGTTGAGCAAGGTGGATTTTCCCGCCCCGTTGGGCCCCACCAGGCCGATTCGCTGACCGGGAAAAAACTCAAAGGAAAAATCATCGATCACCTTTCTTCCGTCGAACGATTTGGAAAGGTTCTTCACTTCCAAGACCTTCTTCCCCATGCGCCGCTGAGTTACCATGAAGCCGGACTGTTCCGCTCCGCCGCCTTCAAGATTATCCCGCAGAGAATAGAGATTACGAAGCCTCTTTTTATCCCGCCCCGCCCGGGCCTTTGGCCCCTGACGCAGCCAGGCTTCTT
>CAYYNJ010000007.1:10908-25766 GCA_964472775.1 uncultured Spirochaetaceae bacterium | reverse complement strand
GATAACCAAAATGAAAAGAGTGTTTATCATAACTATGGTTCTGTTTTCTTTAGGCGGATGTTACCAAGAAAAGCCGCAGCCCGTTGCCGAAGCCCCTCAGGAAACACCTCCCCCGGCGGTTCAAACCTCAGGTGTCCCGGAGCCGGAGGAAGCCCCGTCCAAGATTTATGCGGATCCGGTTTACCAGGAATCGCGGATCTTCCTAAGGGCGGTGCAGTTGGAGTCGGGACAGGTCCATCTTTTGGTAAAAGAGGCGGAGGGTTTTTTCTTGAGCCCCGAACCGTATGAAGATGTCATCGACCCCTATATCACCCGGGACGATGTGCCGGATTTAGAACGCCGGAGGGAGATCGATGCTTTTCGGTTAATAGAAGAGGTCTCAAGTGAAATGGCCGGTTTCAACAGATATCCGGAGCATAGATACGACCCCCGGTATATTGGAGTTCGGAGGGAGGGAAAATACGGATTTGTCGAGGTTAAAGACGGTTTTACCTGGCTGATCCCGCCGGAATACGAATCTGTCCGGCCCTTTAAAGATGGATTGGCGGCGGTGAAAATTGACGGGAAATGGGGATATATTGATACCTCCCATAATATGGTAGTTGATCCGGAATTTGATTTTGTGTTTGATTTTTACCATGGATTATCCATCGTCGCCAACGGCCCGCAGAGGTATGATGAAAGAACCTGGGGCATCATCGACTCCCGGGGAAATAAAATCATCGATCCTTCGGTGCCGAATGATTTTGAAAGAATCTTCAGTTTCTACGAGCCCGAAATAACCAAGGCGTACAAAGATAACTCGAGCAGCTTCTCTGCCTTAAATAGAAAAGGCCAGGTTGTATTAGAGAATCTGGAAGAGATCGGTGAGAAGGGGGGGCCTTTGGATCCGTATTTTTATTTCAGCGGAGACTCCCGCCTGGCGGTTATGGCGGCTCCCAAAGAAGTGGGGAAGAAGGGCCTGGTTTACGGTGCTTTTAATGTTTCGGGAGACTGGGTTATTGGCCTTCAGGAAGATTATGATGAGGTGTACCGCTTAGCCAAGGCTTATAATGCTTCCCCGGGGATGCTTATCCCTGATAGAGACGATACCGGATGGGGTTTTTTGAATGGGGATCTTGAGTGGGAGATTTCCCCCCAATACGATTATGTCTACGATTTTGATGAGGGAATGGCCATCGCCAAAAAACAGGGGCTCTACGGAGCGGTAAATCAAAATAACGATGAAATCATTCCTTTCCAGTTTGAGAGTTTTAGGCGGTTTCAAAACGGCATGGCTGCGGTGGAGAAGGGCGGCCGATGGGGCGTCATTAATAAGAACGGCGCCTATCTTATCACCCCTCAGTACGACGCCCTGGGGGTAGGCGGTGATCCCGATCAGCCTTTTTTCGCAAAGTTAAACGGGAAAGATTTTTTTGTTTCCCGGGATAACAAGGTCATCTATGAAATAGAAGAGGATCAAACCTATCTTTCTTTTAAGAATGGGATCGCCTTTATCTATACCCCTCAAGGCGAAATAGATTATGAAAACAGCCTCCAGGCTTACCGATGTTTTGCCATTGATGAAACGGGGAAAAAGATTTTTCCCTTCGATTTTTATGAATGGGTAACGGTATTTCTGGCTTAAGGGGAGGATATAAAAATGGATTTTTTTAATATTCGTTTTTCGGCTTTGATCCCTGCGGTTTTGCTGGTGTTAGCCCTTTTGACCGGTGCGGTTTTCGGCATCCGTCATCTCATCATCAACCGGGGAGGGCCGCCGGAGGCGGGGGAGGTTTTACCCGGGGATGAGATAACCCTTACTCCCTTGGCGGAGGCTCCCCTGGTGACGTATGTGGAGGGCGCCGCAGAGGTGAAGAATTCTCCCGAAGAGCCTTGGAAGCTGCTTGCCGCCGGGGATGAACTGCTCCCGGACAGCCGCATCCGTACCGGCGGGGACAGCTATGTGGATATCAGGATTCAAAAGGGTAGCATCGTCCGGGTCATGCCGGACACCCTCTTTTCTCTTTCCCGCTTGAGCCGGGAAAACATCAATCTTGAGGTTTCCAGCGGCGCCATCGTTTCCCGGATCAAGAAACTTTCGGCGGATCAGGAGTTCACCTTTCACAGCCCGGGAATGGTGGCGGGCATCCGGGGCACCGAATTGGCGATTCAAACCGGCTCATCGGATTCCACCGTCTACGGCATGTCCGGGAAGATCGAGGTATTCAACCCCACCATCGCCGACGATCCGGTATTTTTAGGAATTCATCAGAAGAGCACTTCTCAGGACGGCTCAGCTCCGTCCCGACCCCTGCCCATGAGCGAGGATGAAATTCTCCATTTCCGTAAGATTTTAGACAGCCTGCACGAACAGCAAGTGCTGTTGGTGAGCAACAAGATTGAGTTCGAGCCCAATTCCTCCAGCCTCACCGCTTCCTCAAAACAGGAGCTGCGAAGGATCTTTGAAACCCTGCAGAAGGGATCCTTCAGGATAAAAATCGTCGGCCACACCGCCGATGTGGGGGACCGGGGACCCCAGATTGAGCTTTCGAAGAGTAGGGCTGATTCGGTTAAAAACTACTTGGTGGAACTTGGCTTGCCCGAGGAACGGCTTGTCACCGAAGGGGTCGGCGGGGCCCGTCCGGTGGTGGACGGGACCGATCCGGAGAGTATGAGGCGAAACCGCAGGGTGGAGTTCGTGGTGGATTGACCCCCCCCCGGGGTTCTGCCATGCCGGAGATTTAGAGGTATTTTTGGATATCCACCTGGTCAATCTGATCGGGAGAGAGGAATTCCTGGGCGTACTGTTTGTATACCCCCGAGGTAAGAAGGACGTCAAAGAGATCCGGATCGATATACCCTTTGACCTTCATGTCATGGAGTATCTCCACGGCCATGGAAAGGGTGTTCGGCCTTTTGTAAGGCCGGTCCATAGAAGTGAGGGCTTCAAAAATATCGGCGATGGCAATGATCCTCTCCGGGATGGAAAGCTCGGACGCCTTGAGGCCCCTGGGGTATCCCAGGCCGTTCAGCGCCTCATGATGGTTTCCCGCATAACGGGGAACCCGTTTAAGATCCTTGGGAAAGGAGAGGTGCTCCAGCATGACGATGGTCTGCGCCACGTGGTCCTCCACTTTGAATCGTTCCTCTTCGGTGAGGGTTCCTTTTCGAACCGAAAGGTTGTGCAGTTCCCCCCGATTATAGAGGTGAAAGGGGATTTCCAGGGTCATGCCGTATTTTTTATAGGTCTCCTGGGTCCAGACATCCCGGGGAATAATATGTTCCGGCCCATCCTGCAGAAGGAACTCCCGTACCGGAAGACTCTCTCTTTCACCGTCCGCCGGGGAGGGGAGGCGGCTTAATTCGCCCCAGGAAAGCCCGAGATGCCGGTCAAAATGGCGGTACCAGGTGACGGAAGCGATTTCCCGAAGCCTTTCAATGGTCCGGTCTTCCATGAATTCGCTGCCCAGGTTGCACTCGGCCACAAAGGCGTAATCCTCCTGAAGTTTATTCTCTTTTTTGCGCAGATCCTGGTCCGCCCCCCGGGGATCTTTTCCCTCCATCACCGCTTCGAGGTATTCAATCCGGGCATCCCTCAGCAGAACTTCGAATCTTGTCCGAATTTCATGGAGGCGGTTGTAGATCGTTTCCAGCTTGGTGGCCTTATCTACCACATATTCGGGGGTGGTCACCTTGCCGCAGTCGTGAAGCCAGGCGGAAATCTCAAATTCCCGTTTTTCTTCCGGATTCAGGGTGAAGTGGGCAAAGGGGCCGGTGGTATGATCTATGGCTTCCTGACAGAGAAGCCGGGCTATTTCAGGAACCCGTTCGCAGTGTTTCGCCGTATAATGGCTTTTTGCATCGATGGCGCTGGCCACAAACCGGACTAAATCGTTGAACAGCTGCTTTTGCCGCTCCATGAGTTTCCAGTTCTGTACGGCCACGGCGGCGGCGGCGCTTAAGGCTTCTAAAAATCCGTGCCATTCTCCGGGGAATGGAACAATTTCACCGGTCACGGGGTTTCGGGCGTTGATCAGTTGCAGGGCACCCATGATATCACCGCCGCCCCTGGGTTTGAGGGGGACCGTGAGAAAGGAGGTGGATTTATAGTTGTTGGCTTGGTCAAATATCCGGGTCCCGGTAAAATCGAAGTGTTCTCCGTCGTAGGCGTCTTTGATATTTACGGTCCGTTCGGTGTGAAAGGTATGGGTAACCACATTGTGGTGATTTTCGCTCCCGTCCTGGTTGTAAAGAGGCACGGGGACCATACCCACGGGGACGCCGCTTGTCCCGCCCTGTTTGAAGCCGAGGCTGTCGTTCAGCACGATTTGAAACTCTAGCTGGGTTCTTTCTTCATTAACCAGATAGAGGCTCCCGCCGTCGGCATGGGTCAGCTTCTTCGCCCCGGCCAGAATCTTTTCGGAAAGACGGTTGATATCTAATTCGGCGGACATGGAAATGCCGGCGTCCACCAGGGTTTCCAGTTTGATAAGGGTTTCCTGGAGACGTTTGGTTCTGTCGGCAATGGTTTTCTTCATCACCTGGAAGCCCAGGCTTAACTGATCGAATTCATAAATGGGGGTGTTTATCCTGAGGGTGCCGTCAAAATCCATCTTACTGACCCTCTCGGCATCGGCGGTAAGGTCCTTCAGGGCCCGGGACAGCGATTTGGCCCAGAAAAATACCAGGGGAATGATGATGACCAGGATGAAACCGGAGAAGATGATGATCTTGCGCTTCATTTCAACGGCCCCCCCGAGAAAATCACCCTGGGGAGCCGCGGCTATTATGTAGAGATTTCTGTTGACTGCCACGGGGCTCCTTTCGGAACGGACCAGCATCTCTCCGATGGTTTTTATCCCCGTATCCCGGAAAAACTCGGTGAAAGAGGCTGTTTCAGAAGACAGGCTTTCCAGGAAGGGCCGGATCCGGGGGGTGGCGGCGATGATGTCCCCATTTTCCGTTAGCAGGGCCAGGCCGCCGTTTTCAGATATTCTCTGCTCCACCGTAAAGGCCTCTAACAAGGAAAGGGTAATGTCGACACCGACCACCCCGCTTTGGTCGGCGAATCTCTGGGCCACGGTCAGGCCCGGTTCCTGCAGGGAATTAAAAACGTAGGGTTCTGAGAGGGTGATTTCATGATAGTTCAGGCCGTTTTGATACCAGGAGCGGGTACGGGGATCGAAGGAAAAATCCCTCCCTTTCCTTTCCCCTAGAAAAGAGCCGTCGGCGCCCAGGAAGGTGAAGGACTGGACTCTTTCCTTGCCGGAACCGGTGATGGTGCGCAGGATGGTATCGGTGTTTTCCGGGGCTTCATGGGCCAAGACCGCTTTGGGGTTCTCCCGGGCTTTGATAATCTGGAAAAAGCTGCCGTCACTTTGGCCGATATAAACCGAATACAGGGACCTCTTATTCATCAGCATTCCGGTAAAAAGATCACCCAGGGGATGGTCCAAACCGGATTCCACGATGGGCTCCTGAGCCTGCCTCAGGGAAGCCCCCAGGAGCGCCAGATCCTTGGCGGGCTGAAGGAAGGAGACGGTACGGTCATAGGCGGCGGCGGCGGCGAGACTGAACAGATCCCGGGCATTCTCCAGGGAGGATTGTTTCGCCACCGAAAGGACCATGGCGATGTGGGAGGCGGTCATCCCCAGGATGATCAGCATCACCACCGTTACCACCGATATGTTAAACCTGATTTTGCGGCTCTCATTCATGCTTTTATTATAATAGAGAAACCGGATAAAACCATCTTTTCCGCTGAAACGGGATGAAACGGCAATCCTAGGCGGAATTCTCTTGACAATGCGTCAATCGGTGATAAGATGCAGTTAGGTGTTGCGCAACACCTATAAAAAACAGATGCCTGTGTCAAAGTAAAACAGGTATTCAGGAGGTTTGATGATGAAGAAGGTATTAATAGCCCTCGCTTTATCGCTGGTTCTTGTGGCCAGTGCTTTTGCGGGCGGTACCCAGGAAGCGGCTCAAGAAGGCGGCGATGCCACCGTAACCATGTTCCAGCTTAAAGTTGAGATTAAGGATGCCATTGACAGCTATGCGGCTCTCTATTCGGAGATGACCGACGGTGTGACCGTAGAGGTGGAAACCCTCGGCGGCGGTGCTGACTACGGCGGGGCCCTGAAGGCGAAAATTCAGTCCGGTCAGATGCCCGACATTTTCCAGATCGAGGGAATGGGCGGATTCAACATTTGGAAAGACTACATTGCCAGCCTCGAAGGGGAAGCCTGGCTGGACGACACCGATCTCGAGCTGATCGTTGACGGTACCCCCTACGGTTTTCCCGTGGCCATTGAAGGGTACGGTCTTGCCTACAATGCGGATATCCTCTTAAAAGCGGGGATTGATCCTACTTCTCTCACCACCCGTGATGCTTACGAAAAGGCTTTCAAGACCCTGGAAGCGAAAAAAGCCGAGCTCGGCATTAATGCTCCCGTGGCCATGGCGGCCTCCGTGGCCGGCGGTATGTGGTGGGTGGCGGCTCAGCACAACCTGGCTTGCTACTGGGGCGGCGGTTTAGACTTTACCGACACCAGTGTTATCGAAGCGGCCCTTGAGGGTAAGATGGACGAACCCCGGTTTCGCGAGTACGCCAAATACCTGCAGCTCCTCTACAAGTACGCTGACCAGAACATCCTGCTTAACGGCAGCTACGACGATCAGGTTGGCGCTTTTGCCCAGGGGAAAACCGCTTTCCTCCACCAGGGTAACTGGGTTGATCCCAACATGAAGCAGCTTGGTGTTTCCTTCAAGATGGGATATGCCCCCCATGCTTTTACCAACACCCCCCAGGAAGGGCTCTACCTCTTTGCTCCCAGCTGGTACGTGGTGAACAGCCAGAGCCCCCGGGCCGAAGAAGCCAAAGCCTTCCTCGCCTCCATGGCCGTTACTCCCCTGGGTCATAACTATCTGGTTAACGAAGCCGGGATGATCCCCGCTTTCAAATCCGTCACCGATAAACCCGCCGGACAGCTGAGCCAGGCCCTCATGGCCGCCAACGCCAAGGGCGGAAACTACGGTGTCTTCTTCGGAATGCTCCCCGATGGAGCCGGCCAGAACGTCTTTGGCCCGATTTACGACCTTTTTGCCCAGAATCAGGATGATTTGGACCAGTTTGTGGCGGACATGAAAGCCGCCATTGCCGACCTGCCCAACATGTAACACCGATGGGGCCCCGGAAGTTTCGGCTTTCCGGGGCTCTTTTTTCCCTGGGATGTTTACCTGCGCGCCCATAGATAGTAAGGTAACTCCAGGGGGCATCTCCCTCCTCCGGATTCCGGGTGAGAGAGATGTGGGATCCACGTCTGAAAAGTCTTGTCAGGAGACACCGGTTATGATGAATAACAAGCGCCTTGTCAGCATTCTTTTTCTTTTTCCCGCCATATTTGCCTTTCTTATGGTAATAGTGATACCCTTCTTCTTTGGCCTCTACTACTCCGTGACCGACTGGAACGGAGTCAGTTCCCACGTCAATTTTGTGGGTTTTGCCCATTATAAAAAACTGTTGACCATGCCCGGGTTCGTTTATTCCTTTCTCATTACTGCGGCTTTTACCCTGATTAACGTTTTTCTGGTCAATCTTGTCAGCTTTACCCTTTCTCTCATCGTTACCAGCGAGTTGAAGTTGAGAAATTTCTACCGGGCCGGATTCTTTGTCCCCTATCTTATCGGAGGAATCGTACTGGGGTATATCTGGCAGTTCCTGTTCAACAATATCTTTGTCGCCCTGGGTGATTCCCTCTCCCTTGGATTTCTGCAGACCTCGTTTCTGAGCCATCCGGAGACGGTCATATGGGCCATGTCGGCGGTGAATACCTGGCAGTACTCGGGGTACCTCATGCTGATTTATGTGGCCTCTATTCAGAGCATTCCGGCGTCCTTGATGGAAGCCGCCGAGGTAGACGGCGCCCCCTACCTGAGCCGGGTGATCCACATCCTGATGCCCATGATGGCCAACGCCTTCACCATCTCCCTCTTCCTGACCCTGACCAATTCTTTCAAACAGTTTGATATGAATCTTACCCTGACCAACGGAGGCCCCGCCACCCGGTTCATGGGGGCACCGGTCAAGGCGAGCCAGCTCCTGGCCATGAATATTTTCCATACCGCCACGGCCAATAAGATGGCCGAAGCCCAGGCGAAGGCGGTGGTGTTGTTTGTTTCCCTGGTGGTGGTGGCTCTCATCCAGGTGGCGGTGAACACGAAATAAGAGGTGGAAATGTAATGAGCGGGATTAAAATCGATCAGAGCGCGGCGTCGCCCTTAAAGAAACGCGGGGTGGGGGGGAGCTCCCCTAGGGCGGGTAAGATTATTCTTGAAATAACCACCATCATCCTTTTTCTTCTTTTCATGGTTCCCTTCGTCATGGTGGTACTCAACTCGGCCAAGACCTCGAAGGAGATCATCTTCAATGCCATCGCCCTGCCGGAAAACTGGGGCCAGCTCTGGACCAACGTTACCCTCATTTTTAACAATAAGACGGTGGACTACGTGGGGGCCTTCGTGGACAGTACGGTCATAACCGTTCTAGCCCTGTTGGTCATTTCTGTTTTTTCCTCCATGGCTGCCTGGGTCCTGGTGCGGAGCCACAGCCGGTGGTCCTCCTGGATCTTCATGGTCTTTGTGGCCGCCATGGTCATTCCCTTTCAGGTCCTCATGTATCCGCTGGTACGCTGGATGAGGGTTTTGGGGGATTTTCTCAATTTTCGGCTTTTGGGCACCGTCCCCGGAATCGTGTTTGCCTATCTGGGATTCGGATCTTCCCTTTCCATTTTCATTTTTCACGGGTTCATCAAAACCATTCCCTATGAACTGGAGGAGGCGGCCACCATCGACGGATGCTCTCATCAAAGGACTTTTTTTCAGATTGTCTTTCCCCTGCTGAAGCCCATCATCGTCACGGTGCTCATCCTTAATGGAATCTGGATTTGGAACGACTACCTGCTGCCCCTCCTGATTTTGGGATCCAACGGCGCGGTCCAGACCATTCCCATCGCTGTGACCGCCTTTGCCGGTGCCTATTTAAAGCAGTGGGACCTGATTCTCACATCGACGCTTCTTGCCATCCTTCCGGTGATTGTCCTCTATCTTTTTGCCCAGCGGTATATTATCCGGGGCATGGTTGAGGGAGCGATTAAATAGCGGGAGTTTATGGTAACCATCAAGGAAATTGCCCAAAAGGCCGGAGTCAGTCCCACCACCGTTTCCAATGTTCTCAACGGAAACACCGGTAAGGTGTCTTCCGCCACCCGGGAGAAGGTGGAGCTCATCCTTCGGGAGGAAAACTACGCTCCCAACATGGGCGCCCATATCTTGGCTCACAACAATTCCCGTATCGTCGGAGTCATCATGTTTAACGAACCCCGGCGGGATGAAACGGCCCTGGAAGATCCCTTTTCGTCCACCATCCTGGGATCCATTGAAGTGGAGCTGCGTAAACACGGTTATTTTATGATGCTTCACACCACCAGCGATCGGGACGAGGTTCTCAGACTCAGCCGGGCGTGGAAGCTGGCGGGGCTCATCCTTCTCTGGGTTCCCTGTGCCATTATTCCCGTTCTCAATAAAAACATTCACAATCCCGTCATATTTGTGGATAGTTACATTCCCGAAGACGCTTCGGACTTTTACAGTGTGGGATTGGAAGATGAACGGGGCGGGTATGAGATATGCCGGTATCTTATTTCCATGGGGCACCGGGAAATAGCCTTCATGGCCAACGACAAGGTGTACCGGGGAGCGGACCTGACCCGGTTTTACGGATGCCGGAAGGCCATGGAAGAGGAGGGCCTCAGCCTGGAAGAGGACAGGTTTATCCTTCTTTCGAAAGTGAAACCCCAACGCCTGGAGATTTACCGCCGCCTTGTCTCCCCTGAGAGGCCTTATACGGCCCTGATATTTTCTTCCGACTATTACGCCGCCGAGGCTATCACCTTTTTTCAGGAATTAGGGCTGGATATCCCCGAAGACCTGTCGGTGACCGGGTTTGATAATAATATTTTTTCCCGGCTCATCCGTCCCCGGATTACGACGGTGCATCAGGATGTGGGGAAGAAGGGGCAGGCTGCCGTGGACCTTCTCATGGATGCCATTAATAATAAGCTTCCCCAGGAATCCCGTATCCGTCTTCCCATTCGCCTGGAGATACGGGATTCGGTGAAGCGCCTTGGTTCCGTGACGGGAGGGGATCCGGCGCCCGGGGATGGAAGAAGTTTCTGATCCGGAAGGAATTGATCTTGCCGAACCGCCTCGATAATGGTTAATCTTAATCATCATGAAACGCGAAGCAAAAATCGAACAGAGAGCCCTTAAAATCTCCATGGTCAGCATCATCTTTTTTATTCTGTTGGCCTTCTTCTTTTCCTATATCACCAAGTCGGGCTCCATCTTTTTTGACGGTGTATACTCCCTCATTTCCTTCGGTATCGCCATTGTCACCCTCTGGGTCTCCCGGCTCGCCGAGAGGCCCGACGACGACCGTTTCCATTTCGGGTATACCCGGTTCGAGCCGCTTTTAAATGTGGGAAAGTCCCTGTTCATCCTGCTCTCCTGCGGCTATGCCCTCTCCGAGGCGGTCCACACCCTCCAGGAGGGGGGACGGGTGGTGGATTTGGAATTGGCCATCATTTACAGTGCCGTTGCGGCGGCGGGAGCCTTTGTTATCGGCCTTTACCTGAAAAAGACCGCCAAACGCATTAAATCGGGCCTCTTGGAGCTGGAAGCGGTGGAATGGATGGTGGACAGCTTTTTAAGCGCCGGTATTCTGGGCGGGTTTGCCATCGCCTGGGCCATGGGTTTCACCCCCTGGGCTCATCTGACCCCCTATGTGGACCCTGTCCTGCTTATACTGATAGCCCTTCTGGCCCTGCCTGCCCCCCTGCGGGCCCTCTGGAGCAACTTTAAAGAGCTCATCGATATGGCGCCTCCGGCGGAGTATACCGGCCGCCTGGATGCCGAGATGGATGCGGCCTTGGAGGGCTTAGCCGTTCGGGACTACGAGTACCGGCTGATGAAGTCGGGTCGCAACACCTTTATGCTGGTCCACCTCATGGTCTCCGATGAGTTCAAGGTGAGCCGCGTCGAAGAACTTGATGCCATCCGGGACGGAATCGAAAAGAAGATTCTTAAATTTGACCAGAACATTATTATTGAAATCCTGTTTATTAAAAACAGGGAGTGGGCAGAGCTCCGTTAGCCCCGGGAGGAAGGGAAAATCCTGCCGGAGCCTCCCCAACCCCCGGGCCTTTCATTGACAACCCTCTTCCATATAGGTACATTCTTTAGTAAAGCTCCCGCAGCGGGAAAGGGGCATGTCCCTAACCCGGGAGCGGTAATAATGGCAAACCAAGGAGAACCCGTGTGAATCCTATTTTAGATTCTCGGCGTCTGGCCGAAGAGGAAGGAAAGAAAGGCAAGGAGGGGAACGATGAGCTTTTTCAGAAGATGCTCAAGACCCGGACCATCCTTCTTTCCGGTGAAGTGAACAAAGAGCTGGCAGAAAAGGTGGTCCGGCAGCTTCTCATGCTGGAGGCAGAGGGCGACGATCCCATTAAGGTATTCATCGACTCTCCCGGAGGGGATGTGGATGCGGGCTTTGCCATTTTTGACATGATGCGGTTTGTTAAACCCGATGTGTACACCATCGGTATGGGTCTGGTGGCCAGTGCGGGCGCCCTTATCCTCCTGGCGGCCCCCAAAGACCGCCGTTTGGGATTGCCTAACTCCCACTATCTGATCCATCAACCCCTCAGCGGTATCCGCGGGGTGGCCACGGAGATAGAAATTCACGCCAAAGAGCTGGAGAAGCTTCGGGTCAAGCTGAATAAACTCATATCCGACGAGACGGGCATGGACCTGGACCGGGTTGAGAAGGATACGGACCGGGATTACTGGCTGGGTGCCGGGGAAGCCCTGGATTACGGCCTGATTTCCAAAGTCATCGTCCACCGGGAGGAGATGGGCCTGTGAAGCGGGCCGAAATAGCCCCCTACCTGAATTCGGCCTTCCAGGGCATTCTGTCCGGTGATCTTCCCGACGGCACCGACCTTTTCAAGGGAAAAGTCAGGGATATTGTTTCTCTTAAAGATGAGATGCTTATTCTTACCTCCGACAGGATCAGCGCCTTCGATCGCATTTTATCCACCATCCCCTGTAAGGGAGAGGTGTTAAACCTCCTTTCCCTCTACTGGTTTGATCAGACCAAGGACATCATCCCCAACCATATTCGGGAGAGGGTTTCAGCCCGGACGGTCCGGGTCAGCAAATGCCGGGTCCTTCCCGTGGAGGTGGTTATCCGGGGTTACCTGACCGGTTCGGCCTGGCGGGATTACCAGGAAGGGAAGGCCGTATCGGGAATCGCCCTTCCCCCGGGAATGAGGAACAACCAAAGGTTCGAGACCCCTTTGATCACCCCTTCCACCAAGGCGGAACAGGGGGATCACGACATGCCCATATCCGGCCCTGAGATTGTTTCCTCCGGCCTGGTGGAAGAAAAACTCTGGCAAGAGGTGGAAGAAAAGGCCCTGGCCCTCTTTGCCCGGGGCACCGAAAAAGCGGCGGAACGGGGTTTGATTTTGGTGGATACCAAATATGAGTTCGGCCTGCTGGAGGGGAAGCTGGTGGTGGTGGATGAGGTCCACACCCCCGATTCCAGCCGTTACTGGTTTGCCGATTCCTACCACGAACTTTTTGAAACCGGTGAAGATCAGCGGAAGATCGACAAGGAATACCTGCGACAGTGGCTCATGGACCGCGGGTTCATGGGACACGGGGAGGCTCCGGAGATTCCCGATGACGTGAGGATCGAAACGGCCTGGCGCTATATTCAGGCCTACCAGTTAATCACCGGTGAAGATTTTGTTCCCCAGGGCCTCTCACCGGGGGAGGAACTATCCCTGCTCAGGGAGCAGCTGTAAACTGATTCACCGGGTCTGCGGAAAAGGAATTCCCAGGCCCGGTGCCGATTCTTGCGGCCCATAAAAAATAAAAAAATATCTAATAATTATATTGCTCAAATGGTAAATAATGATACAATAAACTATCTTTTTGTTCAGTTAGAACGATGTGAGGGTGGCAAATGAGTAAACAAAGAATTTTTGTCGATACTGACTGCGGAGTCGATGATGCCACCGCCATTTTGCTCGCTCTGGCGAATCAAGACTGTGAGGTGGTGGGTATTTCCACCGTGGCGGGCAACACCAGCCTGGACAATGTGATCAAGAATGTCTGCGGCATCCTCAACGTGACGGGGCACCGGAACATCCCCGTGTTCAGGGGAGCCTCCCGGGGACTGGTGGAGCTGCGGATCCACGCCGAGGAGGTCCACGGCGGCAACGGCTTGGCTGGAATCGATCTGCCCGCCGGAACCGTGGAGGAAGACCGCAGGATGGCCCCCCAGGGGCTCTGGGAGACGGCTCAGGCGAATCCGGGAATGACCCTGGTGGCCCTGGGACCCCTGACCAATATCGCCATGGCCCTCAACCTGTACCCCGAACTGCCCCGTTATCTGGGCCGCATTGTGGTGATGGGGGGGGGAATTGAAATCGGCAACGTCACCCCCCATGCGGAGTTCAACTTTTACGCCGATCCCGAGGCGGTGCAGGTGGTGCTGGAATCTCCGGCCCCTCTTACGGTGGTGCCCTGGGATTTAACCCTATCCAACCTTACCCCCGAGGCAGAAATTTTAGGGTTGGGGCTGGATTCGGCTCCGGTGGGACCTTTCTTTCTGAAACTGCAGGCCCATGTTATGAACTTCTATCAGCAGATGCAGGGCCGGCGGGTCACGGGTCATCCCGACCCCCTGACCATGGCTTACGTGCTGAAGCCTTCCCTGGCCACCCGGATCGAAAGGGGGGGGATGAAGATGGTGCTGGAACGGGGACCCTTGAGGGGTATGAGCGTCCTCTTCGGTGAAGGGGATGTGGAGGTCGTTTTAGGCTTAGAGCATTCGGGTTTTTTAAATTTACTTTTAAGTTTAAAGAACTTAGAATATAAGGAAAATTGAAAGGAGGCCATTTATTATGGTTAACGGAAAAAGAGGCTTGTTACTGTTAGTTCTGATCGCGCTTCTTCTTGTGCCCGTGCTGGTTTTTACGGGATGTCAGAAAGAAGAAGCGGCGGCAGAGGGAGATGATGCTAGTTCGGATCTTAAAGTAGTTCTTTACGTCAATGGAACCTTGGGGGATAAATCTTTCTTCGATTCCGCCGCCCGGGGCCTGAACATGGCTATCGAAGATTTCGGTATTAAAGGTAAAATCGTCGAGGGCGGTTATGATCCGGCCCGGTGGGAGCCCGATATTGCCCAGCTCTGTGAAGGCGACTGGGACATCATCATCGCCGGAACCTGGCAGTTACAGGAGTTTCTGGAAAAATACGCTCCCATGTATCCCGACACGAAGTTCTTCACCTACGACACCTCCGCCGACTACAGCAAAGAGGGAACGGATAATATCTATTCCATCCTCTACAGCCAGAACGAAGGGTCTTTCCTGATGGGCGCCCTGGCTGCCCTGGTCACCAACAGTGACCTGCCCGCCGCCAACCCCGAAAAGGTGGTGGGATTCCTCGGCGGTATGGACATTCCCGTCATCAACGACTTCAAGGTCGGTTTTGAAGAGGGTGTTAAGTACATAGACCCCGCCGTTAAGGTTCTGGTGACCTACGCCGGCGCTTTCTCCGACCCCGCCAAGGGTAAAGAGCTGACCCTGGCCATGTTTGATCAGGGAGCCGACATCACCTTTAACGTGGGGGGGGAAACCGGACTGGGCGGCATCGATGCCGCTAAAGAACGGGGCCGCTATACCCTGGGCGTTGACTCCGACCAGTATCTGCTTTTTGCCGATACCGATCCCGAGAAAGCT
>CAYYNJ010000007.1:0-10898 GCA_964472775.1 uncultured Spirochaetaceae bacterium | reverse complement strand
ATCGTGACCTCCATGATGAAGAATGTTGACCTTTCCATCTACCGGGCCATCGAGAAACACATCGACGGAACCCTGAAATACGGTGAAGCCGAAGTACTCGGACTGGTCCAGAACGGTGTCGGGGTGGCCGAAAACGCCAACTACGATAAACTCATTTCCGACGATGTACGGGCTCAGCTCAAAGAGATTGCAGACAAAATCGCCAGTGGTGAGATTAAGGTTGGAACGGCCTTCGGCCAGTAAACGGTAAAGATTAGGTGAGGCCGGGGGATGTTTGTCTCCCGGCCCTATCTGTTACATCTGCGGTCGAAACATCGAGAATCTTTGATTTTCGATGTTTCCTCTATTTTTAGGGAAGTGTATGGAACCCATACTTGAGGTCAAGAATATTTTAAAGGTATATCCCGACGGTACCGTGGCCAACCGGGATGTTTCCATGGATGTGGAACGAAACACCATCCATGCGGTGGTGGGAGAAAACGGGGCGGGGAAAAGTACCTTGATGAAGATCATCTTCGGTATTACCGATTCCCAGGAAGGGGAGATCCTCTATAAGGGGAAACCCACCAATTTTAAGAACCCCAACGATGCCATAGCGGCGGGGATCGGTATGGTGCATCAGCACCTCATGCTGGCCCAGGACCTTTCGGTGGCGGAAAACATGGTGCTGGGAGTGGAACCGCGGCGCCGGAAACTCTTTCTCGACAGAGGGAAGGCCCTGGAGATAACCCGGCAGGTTTCGAAGGAATTCGGTCTGAATGTTCCGGCGGATAAGATTATCCGGGATCTTCCCATCGGGGTGAGGCAGCGGGTGGAGATTCTCAAAGCCCTTTACCGCGAAGCGGAGGTCTTAATTCTCGATGAACCCACGGCGGTTCTGACTCCCCAGGAGACGGAAGTACTCTTCAAGACCCTGATGGGTCTTAAAAAAAGCGGAAAAACCATCCTTTTTATCTCCCACAAGCTCAGCGAGGTGGTGCAGATTGCGGATAGGGTGACGGTGATGCGGGATTCCCAAGTTATCACTACCCAGGATGCCGAAGGATTAACAGAAGAAAAAATTGCCTACCTCATGGTGGGCCGCGATATAAGTACCGAGAGGACCCCCGCCCCCCAAACCATGGGTGATGTAAGGCTCTCGGTGAGGGATCTTCACTACTGGGATGACCAGGGCTTGGAAGCCCTCAAGGGTGTATCCTTGGATATCCGAGCGGGAGAGATCCTCGGTATCGCCGGGGTGGAAGGAAACGGCCAGTCCGAACTGATCGCCGCCATCTCGGGTTTGATTCAGCCCAGTTCGGGCAGTATCACCCTGGGGGGTAAAGGCCTGGTGGGACTGACCCCCCGGCAGATCCGGGAGGCGGGGCTGGCCCATATCCCCGAAGACCGGATGGAAAACGGGGTGGCCGATACCTCTTCGGTGGAAGAGAATCTCATCATCGACCGATACTACAAGACCAAATTCTCCCACCGGGGCCGGCTTGACTGGAACCACATCGGAGCCCACGCCAAAGATCTTATCAAGCGGTTTAACATTCTTACCCAGAGTGCCAAGACCGATGTGGGCAGCCTCTCGGGGGGAAACATCCAGAAGGTGGTGGTGGCCCGGGAGCTTTCGGCGGATCCGGATGTCCTCATCGCCGCTCAGCCCACCCGGGGAGTCGATATCGGCTCTGAAGAATTGATACATAATCTTCTCAAGGAGGCCCGGGACCAGGGAAAGGCTATCTTTCTCATTTCCGCGGACCTGGATGAAGTTCTCAAGCTGTCCAACCGTATCGTGGTGGTGTACAACGGTAAAATAACGGCACATTTTCAAGATGCCGCCCAGGTCACCGACAGGGAACTGGGTCCCTACATGTTAGGAGTCAAAAAAGAGGAGGGCGCAAGTGGAGAAATTTCTGCTTAAGAATTTTACCCTAATCCGAACCCTGATTGCCATCCTCATCGGGGTCATCATCAGCGTGGTGCTGATCTTCATCATCAGTCAGTTCCCCGGTGAGTCGTTGAAATACTTCATCCTGGGCCCCCTGCTTTCCAAGAGCCGGCTGGCCAATGTGATTGAAAATGCCGCCCCCATGATCTTCTGCGGGGTCGCCATATCCATCGCCTTCCGGGCCAAGCAGTTCAACATCGGCGCCGAAGGGGCCCTGTTTATCAGTGCCGCCGTGGGCACCGCCTTCGGTGTTTCGGTTAACCTTCCCTGGATCCTCCATATCCCCCTGGTTCTTGTGGTGGCGGGGCTTACCGGAGCGGTCTGGGGTTTTGTCCCTGGGATTCTCAAGGCAAAATGGGGGGCCAGCGAGCTGGTTTCCTCGCTGATGATGAACTACATCGCTTACTTTTTAGGTCTCTATCTGATCAACAGCCATTTCCGCGACAAGGATGCGGGGTTTTTGGTCTCCAAGCGGCTGGCCGAAACGGCTTGGCTGCCCCAGTTTTTCCCGGGTACCCGGATTCATCTGGGCATCCTGCTGGCGCTGCTCTTCGCCTTCGGGGCTTACTACTTTCTCTTCCACACCACCACCGGCTATGAACTGAGGGTGACCGGACACAACGAAAAATTCGCCCGGTTCGGCGGTGTCAACATTGTGAAGATCATCGTCCTGGCCCAGGTGTTGTCCGGGGCCATCGCCGGCATCGGCGGTATGTCCGAGGTGATGGGTATCCACCACCGCTTTAACTGGCAGATGAGTCCCGGCTATGGGTGGGACGGTGTCATCGTCGCCATCATCGCCCGGAACCATCCGATCCTGGTGATTTTTTCATCCCTCTTTTTGAGCTACCTGAGGGTGGGAGGGCAGGTTCTTAACCTGATGGCCGACGTTCCCTCGGAACTGGTTACGGTTATCCAGGCGGTGATCATCCTGCTTATAACCGCCGAAGCGTTCCTGGGACAGTGGAAATACCGGATGACCCGGAAACAGGCGGCTTTGGAACTCGATGCCCACAAGGAGGCGGTCAATGAATAGCCTTTTAAGCAGTATCTTTTCCGTAGAGTTCGGCTACGCCATCCTGCGGGTCATGACCCCTCTTCTTTTGGGTACCATCGGTGTGGCCATCACCAATCTGGTGGGGTCGGTCAATATCGCCATGGAGGGGATCATGCTGGTTTCCGCCTTCTTCGGCGTCATCGTCAGCTACTTTACCGGCAGCCTGCTGCTGGCCCTGCTGGCGGGAATCGCCGCCGGAATGGCCATGGGAGCCTGACTGGGATACTTCCACCTTAAGCTCAAGGCGGACATCATCCTGAGCGCCATTGCCCTTAACATGTTTGCCACGGGGATAACCATCTTCCTCCTGTTCATCTTCACCGGTGACAAGGGGTCAACCAGCTCTCTTCGGAGCCTGGTGTTTCCCTCCGTGGATATTCCCCTGCTGCAGAGCATTCCCGTTCTGGGGGGTATCTTTTCGGGACACAACATACTGACGTACCTGGCCCTGCTCTGTGCCCTGATATTCTACATCCTCATCTTTAAGACTCCCCTGGGTCTGAGGATCCGGGCGGTGGGACAGAATCCTCATGCCGCCGAATCGGTGGGTATCAATGTTAATAAGGTACGGATGATCGCCCTGCTTCTTTCCGGTTTATTCGGCGCCTTGGCGGGGCTCTACCTTTCCATGGGATATGTGTCCTGGTTCAGCCGGGACATGACCGCCGGCCGGGGATTCATCGCCGTAGCCGCCGCTACCCTGGGAGGCAACATGCCCCTGGGTACCTTTGTGGCGTCGGTGTTTTTCGCCGTGGTCAGCGCCGTGGCGATCTACATCTCTTCTCTGAACATTCCTTCGGAGCTGATACAGATGATTCCCTACCTGGTTACCATTCTGGCGTTAGCGGTCTTTGCCATCCAGTCGAACCGGCGGAAGGTTAAAAAGCATCAGGAATCACCGGACCCTGTGCCGGCGGAGAAATAAGGAACTTTTCATGACTTCAATTTTACTTGACTGTGACCCCGGTCACGATGACATGATGGCCATCATGCTGGCCAGCATTCACCCCGATATCAACCTCCTGGGCATAACCACCGTGGCGGGGAATCAGACCGGCGACAAAACCTTCGAAAATACCCGGCGGATCCTGACCCTCATCGGTGAGACCGATCTTCCCCTGGTCCGGGGAGCGGATAAACCCCTCTTCCGGGACCTGGTGGTGGCCCCCAATATCCACGGCTCTTCGGGCCTGGACGGGGCGGAACTCCCCGAACCCCGGGTGGACGGATTGCCTTTTCATGCGGCGGATTTCATCATTGAAATGGTGAAGGACGCAGAGAAGCCGGTGACTTTAGTGCCCACGGGGCCCCTGACCAACATCGCCATGGCGCTGATGAAAGATCCTTCCATCACAAAGAACATCGAAAGAATTTGTTTCATGGGCGGGGCGGTTTACGACAGCAACATCACCCCCGCGGCGGAGTTCAACATCTACGTCGATCCCGAGGCGGCCAAGATTGTTTTGGAATCGGGAGTACCCCTGACCATGATAGGACTGGATGTGACCAACAAAGCCATCATCAACTTCCGTCACATCCGTGAGATGTCATCCTGGGGCGGCAAGGCATCAGCGGTGGTGGCGCCGCTGATGCAGTTTTTCGCCGAGGCCAACGAAAAAGCCTTCGGTATCCAGGGCGGTCCGATCCACGACGCCCTGGCGGTGGCGGCGGTTATTGATCCCAAGTTGGTGGAAACCCTTCACCTGAACGTTCAGGTAGAAACCTGCAGCGCTTTGACCCGGGGACAGACCCTGGCGGATCTATACGGGGTAACCGGTTTGGAACCCAACTGCGACGTGGCCCTCAAGGTGGATGTGGAAAGGTTCATCAAACTGATGATGGACTCCCTGAAGGAGCTTGATGCCCGTCTGGGGTAATCTCAACCGAGAGAACGCTATTGAAACCCTCCGGCCCCGCCGGAGGGTTTTTTCATGGCGAAAGAAGTTTCAATTCTAGGTGTTTAGCGGTGCGGGGGATCATCTCCAGTTCTTCGGTCAGGGCGGCGGCAACGACTCCGGCGGCGCTGGTCAGGGCTTCTTCATTTTTTTGGGGTGTCCCAAAGGGGGGGGTGTTTGCCAGGCCCTCCATGAGAAGTTCTCCTATTTCCCGGGTGAAGGGACCGCGGTAAAGAATCTGCAGGGTGAGATAGAGGAGCCGGAAGGGAGGCTGCAGAGGCTCCGGCAGAGAGGGGAGGGTTTCCATGGCCATGATACCCTGGACGGTGTGAAGAAAGGCGTTCAGGGGGTCATTCTGGGCTAATTCGTGGGCCGCCAGATGGAAGAGGAAGAAGCTCTTCCGGGGAGCCCGGGCCACCCCCAGGGAGAGCCCTTCGGGGTTCCAGCGTCCCGGCTGTCCGGGATATTGATCTACCCCGGCGGCCTTGAAATAAACCTCTTCTAAAGAAATTTTCGAACCGCTTAAAGGACCCCTGTCCGGTTCGTTGGAAGAGGAATCGGAATAGGCGGTGATATTCTGCATCGTGAACATGGCTTCTCCCGTTTTACATAAAGGGGGATTTTAAAATCAAAGATTTTTAATCCTTATTATTATTAGAATTATAAGCCTCCTTGGGCTAAGATTCAACGTTTGAGAGAAAAATTTCGCCATTTAAGGACAACCTTCAGGTCCTCCTGTATAATCAAGGGTATGATCATTATTCAAGACGTAACCATACCGGATTTTTCAACCCTAACCCTTAAGGATCATCAGGATGTAACGATTAAAGAGGGCAAGGTGGCATCGGTGAACGACACCGGTTCTCACGCACCCCTGGAGCAAGACCGGGTCATTTCCGGCCGGGGCCTTTTTCTTATCCCCGGCATGGTCAACAGCCATGCCCACACCGCCATGACCCTTCTCCGCGGTACCGCCGAAGACTTAAATGCGGTGGACTGGTTTAACAAGAGAATCTGGATTTATGAACAGAGCCTCTCCCCCCGGGATGTATACGTGGGCAGCCTCATCGGGGCGGCGGAGATGCTGCTCAACGGGGTGACCTGTACGGCGGACCACTATTTCGCCATGGACCAAGCGTGGAGCGCCTTTGACCAGGCGGGACTGCGGGCGGATCTTTCCTGGGCGGTGTTCGGAGGCGGGCCAGGCTCTGAGGAGGCTTGGGAGGCGGCGGAAGACTTTATCCGGATATACCGGGCCAAGAATTTCCGGATCACCGTTTCTCTGGGGCCCCATTCTCCCTACCTCTGTCCCGATGATTTTCTGCGAAAGGTGGCCTCCTTGGCGGAAGAGCGGGATCTGAAGGTTCATATCCACGCCGCCGAGGACGAACGGCAGATGATTCTCTCCCGGGAAAATCGGGGGAAAAGCCCCTTGGACGTGCTGGAGGAAACGGGGATCCTGCGCCCCGGTACCATCCTGGCCCACGCCTACTGGGCGGATGATCGGGACCTGGATACCATCGCCCGGTCCGGCGCCGGGGTGGCCCACTGTCCCAAAACCTATATGCGGTTCGGCGATTTCCACGATTTTCTTCCCCGGGCCTTGTCCCGGGGGATCAAGGTGGGGCTTGGGTCCGACGGACCGGCCTCCAACAGCAACATGAATCTGCTCGAGGCGGCCCGGCTGGCAGCCCTCCTGGCCAAGGGAACCACCGGCCGGGCCGAAGAGGGGAGCCTGGGTCAGATTCTGCCCCTGCTCTTCGGCGGCGGCGCCCTGGCAGGGCTGGACCAGCCGGGGATTCCCTACGGAACCATCGTCCCCGGAGCCTTGGCGGATTTGGTTCTCATCCGGCCCGGAACCCCCGAGATGCTGCCGGGAAACAACTTCTTCGCCGATCTTCTCTACGGCGCCGACGGCCGCAACGTAGACACCGTCCTGGTGGACGGTCAGGTGGTGGTGGACCAAGGCCGTCTTACCACGGTAAATTTTGAAGATCTTGCCCGGGAAGCCCGGGAGATTGCCGCCCGGCTGGTGTCGACCCGGGCGGATAAACCCATGCAGACCTATTAGGACGGTGTAACGATGGATTTTGCACCCACCCGGACACAACTGATGATTCAGGAAAAATACCGGGCCTTTGCGGAAGAAGAGATGATACCGGTGAGGAGCCTCCATGACAGGGAGGGAACCTTTCCCTTCAAGGTAATGGAGAAGGCGTGGGATCAGGGAATCCTTAACGGTCCCCTGCCGGTCCAGTACGGGGGGGCCGGGTACAGCTTCTTAGATGCCTCCTTTGCCTCGGAAGAAATGGGGGCCGGCTGCCTCGGCATGGGCATAACCATCGATTCCCATACCCTGGCGTTTTTACCCCTCCTTTTAGCGGGGGACGAGGGCCAGCAGAGAAGAATCTTTCAGGACATCCTCGATCACCGTCTTCTCGGTTCTTTCTGCCTCACCGAACCGGGGGCGGGTTCGGACATCGGGGCCGTGGCGTCCCGGGCGGTCCGCCGGGGGGATAAGTACATCCTCACGGGGCGTAAAAGGTTCATCACCAACGGCGAGGTGGCGGGGTTCCACACCGTCTTTGCCAAGACCGATCCCAATGCGGGGGGGCGGGGTATTTCGGTGTTCCATGTTCCCGCAGACCTTCCGGGGGTTACCATGGTCTCTCGTCTGGACAAGATGGGTCAGAGGGCCTCGGTGCAGAACGAGATTGCCTATGAAGAGGTGGAGGTTCCGGCGGAGAACCTCATCGGCCCCGAAGGGGCGGGGTTTAAGACCGCCATGGAGACCTTCAACCGCACCCGTATCGCCATCGCCGCCCTGAGCCTGGGGAACGCCCGGGCCGCCTATGAGTACGCCTCCCGCTGGGCCCAGGGCCGCATCCAGTTCGGCAAGCCCATCACCGCCCAGGAGGGGATCTCCTTCAAGCTGGCCGAAATGGCCACGGAACTGGAGGCCTCCCGGCTTTTGGTACGGCGGGCCGCCTGGGGGATGGACCAGGGCGATGCTTCGGGGGGTGTGTTTTCCTCCATGGCCAAGTACTACGCCACCGACGCGGGGATGCGGATTACCGAAGAGGCGGTGCAGATCATGGGCGGGGAGGGGTACAGCCGGGATTTTCCCGTAGAGAAGATGATGAGGGATGCCAAGCTCTCCCAGATCTACGAGGGCACCAACGAGATTCAGAAGGTGATCATCGCCAAGGGGATTTTACCGAAGCCCTGAGAGAGTTTCTTTCCCTTTTTAATGACTCCCAACCACAAAATTTAAAAAACCATCAGGTTCCGTTGCATCTATTGAGAGTATGAAGAATAATTTATGAAAAGTAACTTTTCAGGAGTGTGAAAATGAGAATTCGGGGCAAACTGAGTCTGGGCATCGGAATCCTGGCGGGGTTGTTTCTTTTGATGGCGGTGTTATCGATTGTAACCACCGACATGATTCTGGCCTGGGAAAGAGATATTTATGAGATCCGGCTTATTTCTGTGAACCGGCTCATTGAAGCAGACCGGGATGCCTATCAGTCTCATCTGCAAATGGCGTATCTGCTCTGGGCCGCCACGGCGGGCAGCATTGATGAGGCCGGTGCCGCCGCCATGGTAGCGGATGTGAAGGAAAATGCCGCCCAGGTGTTGGAGCGGTTTGAAGTATTCCGGGGTCTCATGGTTGATGTCCCCCCGGAGATACAGCGCAGGCTCGATGATTTTGATTCGCAATATTCTCATTGGAATACGGTTACCGCCGGTATTATTCGTTCCCTGGAAGCAGGGAATATTTCCGCCGCCGCCTCGGCGCTGGCCGATTCTTATAATCCCTCTTTCGACACCATCAGGGCCAACCTGGATGGTCTTACCGACTACAGTCTTCAGGCGGCGGAGGAGAATCATAAAAACGTGGTCCAGACCGGAGCGGCGGTATATTCCTTAGCCCTGGGAATCGGCGTGGTGGGTTTGATCATCTCTATCGCTGTTATCCTCATGGTTTTGCTTCAAGTCCTCAGGCCCCTGGCGGGGGTTAACAGGAATGTGGGGGCCCTCACTCAGGGAAGCGGCGATCTGAGTCAACGGCTGCCGGTTCATGGGAAGGATGAATTGGCCGAACTTTCGGGGAATATCAACCGTTTTATTGAAAAAACGGAAGCCATCCTCATTGAACTTCGGAGTTCCACAGAGACGGCGGAAGAAATTAAAGACGGTTTAGTCTCTTCGGTGGAGGAAAACTCCGCCGCCGCCACCGAAATCAGCGCCAATGTCGATTCGATTACCCTCCAAATCGATCAGCAGGATGATGGAATTCAAAGTATGAACACTAACCTGGAGACCATGCGGGAATCGATCCGGATTCTTGAGGAACAGGTTAGCGACCAGGCGGCAATGGTGGAAGAATCTACTGCTTCGGTGACAGAAATGATTGCTTCCATAAAAAACCTGGCCAGCATAGCCCGCCAAAGAAGCAGCGCCACAGAATCTCTCAAACAGAAGGTGAATGAGGGAAGTCAGAAGGTGGCAGATTCTAACGCTTCCGTACAGGCTATTCATGCCGATATCGATGCCATCATGGAAATGACCAAGCTGATCTCCGGAATTTCCAGCCAAACCAACCTTTTATCCATGAACGCCGCCATTGAAGCGGCCCACGCCGGAGACGCGGGGAGAGGGTTTTCCGTGGTGGCCCAGGAAATTAGAAAACTAGCGGAGACCAGCGCCGCTCAATCCCGTTCCATCAATGAAGTTTTGGGCCGGGTGATAAAGAATATTGAAGAAGCCTCGAACAGTTCCCATTTTACCAGCACCATCTATGCGGAGATCCTGAATGAATTCAGTACCCTGATGAGTGCTTTTTTAGAAATTAGTGGAAACACCATGGAACTCGATACCGGGGGAAAACAGATCATGGAAGCGGTTAATCAGCTGGCAGAACATAGCCAAACGGTTCGTCAGGAAGCCGCTTCGCTGCATCAGAGCCATGACGGTGTTATTGTTTCCATGAAGAAGATTGCCGATGGTTCTCTTTCGGTTTCTTCGGCGGCCGTCGAGATCAACACCGGCATGAGGGAGGTCGCTTCTTCTCTGGAAATGATGAGGAACCTTTCAGCTTCGTTAGCATCAGCCATGGGTGATTCTCATAAGCAGCTTCAGCTTTTTGTCCTCACAGACCGGTCGTCAGACCGAACCGAGGGCTCCCCGGGATTCTAATCCAAGACGGTCCGGCCCCCCCGGCAGGATCAGATCTCATCCTCGGTGGGGATGGAATCCGCCGCTCCGGGGCGGGTTACCGCCAGGGCCGCCGCCCGGACCGCCCGGTCCATGGCCTCTTCCACGGGCCGCCCTTCCGCCAAGGCGGCTAACAAGAAGCCCGTGAAGGTGTCTCCTGCGGCGGTGGTATCCACGGGGGTCACCTTGAGGGCTTGGCGGCTCATCCTTTCATCATCCCGGCCGTAAAGAACCCCCCGCTCTCCCAGGGTCAGGAAAATCCGGGCCCCGGGGAAACGGCGGGTCATCTCGTCCAGGATGGCGGCGGGGTCTTTTTTTCCGGTAAGGCCTTCCCCTTCGATCTCGTTCACCAGGAAAATACCGACCTTATCCAGGGGCAGCCGGCGGATGCTTTCATCCATGGGTGAAGGGTTAAGGGCGATGGTGAGCCCCCGGGCTGCCCCGGCATCGATGATTTCTTTAAGACAGCTCACCTCGTTCTGCAAGACCAGCATGTCTCCGGTGATAAAGGGCGCCAGGAACCGGGGGATGTCCCCGGGGATCAGGGCGCGGTTGGCGCCGCCGGAGAGGATGATGGCGTTTTCTCCCTGGGGAGTAACCTGAATGATGGCCCGGCCCGTGGGAACATCCCCCTCGATGATCAGCGAAGTGTCCACCAGGGCCTTTTCCAGTCTCTCTTTCAATACCCCGCCGTCGGATCCGATTCTTCCGGCATGGAAGACGGCGGCGCCGGCATTGGCCAGGGCGATGTCGCCGGCGATCTTCTTGTCGGCGCCGGGGTTATCGGTGGCGT
>CAYYNJ010000006.1:23490-27745 GCA_964472775.1 uncultured Spirochaetaceae bacterium | reverse complement strand
GGTGGAGTCAACCCGAACTTCAGGATTGGCGATATCATGATAATAGACGATCATAGGGCTGGAAAAGATACACCTTCTGGTAAACCGTTTCCAGCTTCGGGAGCTGGAACGGCTCTTTGCTCCCCTGATGCAGAACCGGGTCCAGCGGGCAGACGAAGCCCGGGAAGAACTGTTCCGCGGGATGGAACGTATTATCCGGGACCGGCGTCATACCGTACAGCTCCACCATGCCGCCCTGAAAGCGGGGTCCCCCGACAAGGTGCTGTCCCGGGGTTTCGCCCTGCTTCGGCGGGAAGATACGGGGACCCTGATCACCCGGGCCGAAGAGGCCCCCCGGGGCACCCGGTTCTGCGCCGAATTGAGGTCGGGCCGATTAACCGCCACGGTGGACACCAATGATATGCGGGAAGCCACGAAGGACGAAAAATGAAGAGTTTTGAAGAAAGACTGGAAAGATTAGAAGAAATAAGCGGCCTGGTGAATCAAGAGTGCCCCCTGGAGGAAGCTTTAGCCCTCTTCGAAGAGGGGGTGGCCCTTTCCAGGAGCCTGGAGAAGGAGTTGGAAAAAATCGAGAGGAAGGTGGAGATCCTCCAAAATCCCGGCGGCTCCGCCGGAAAGAAGCCGGAGATGGATCTTTTCGCCGACCTGGACGAAGAAGAATAACCCGCCCGGCTTTCACCGGTCCCGGAAACCCCTGGTCGCTTTATTCCGTCGTCACGGGCGGAGGGCCTGGGAAGCTGACCTGGTGACCCGGTTCAATTCCCAGTTCGGCGAAACGGCCCCGATTCACCTCCAGGGCATACCGCACCGAGACCCGGGAGGTCACCGGCCGGAGCGACTGGGGTTCCATGTGATGGATCTCCCGGATCACCCCGGAAGAGTCTATGTAGGCGATGGAAAGGGGGATCAAGGTATTTTTCATCCAGAAGGAAAGAATCTGATCTTCGGGAAAGATAAAAAGCATCCCTTCATCATCACCGAGGTTTTTTCGGTTCATCAAACCTTGTTGGCGTTCGGCGGGGTCATCGGCCACCTCTATTCGGAAGGAGTGCCCGTTGACCCTTATCTCTGCGG
Source organism: uncultured Spirochaetaceae bacterium (assembly GCA_964472775.1). Taxonomy (GTDB): domain Bacteria; phylum Spirochaetota; class Spirochaetia; order UBA9216; family UBA9216; genus CAYYNJ01. The sequence continues at coordinate 26,671 of CAYYNJ010000006.1, read as the reverse complement.
CATCGACACGGGAACATCCGTGAAGAAAAACCGAGGCCGATAAAATCAGAAGAAACAGATAAACCCTCATCGCTTTTTTACAACCTTTCGAGAAAGTCGGATTTTGACAGGGCTTGAAGACTTTCACCGCGCCGGGCTTCCTGGGCCAGGGCTTCGAAGGTGGGCCGGTGAAGATACTTCAACGTAGCAGGCTTCTCTAAGATCATCCGCACCTCATCGTCTTCCCACATCACCGAAGAAGGGTTAAGCGCAGTAAAGGGTCCGTACTTTCCCTCCAAAGTAGAAAAAAGGGTGCTGAAATCCATCAGAGAAGGATTGAACACCAGGGTAATGCTGTAGAGAATCTTATCGTTAAACTGGAATATGCCCTGCTTAAGATACTGGGCCCCTTCGGTTTCGATGATTTGTTCGTTGGGCCGGGAGAGAAGGCTCACATCGGGGTCGCCCCGGAAATAAAAATACGGTTCTGCTTCCAGGGCTTCTTTGGTCTGGTCCAGGGTGAGACCCAGCCGAATCTCCTGGAATCCCCGGGGCAGCGGCGGCGCCGGACCATCCTGACCGAAGAGGGCCGAACCGACCATGAGGAGGAGGGTAATAATCAGGCTCTTTTTCATCACCTTCATTATCGGCACCCCCGGAGCGGGAAGTTAGGACAGGAATCACTCATGGGATCCAAGTTGTGCCTCCCCGCGGAGAAGAGAAAGGAAGAGACCTTCATCCACCAGCACGGCCCCCGCCTCCAGGGCCTTTTCCCGTTTGCTCCCCCCCCCTTCACCGGTGAGAAGATGGGTGGTTTTTCCCGTCACCGCCGAAACGACCTTCCCTCCCCTCTTTTTTATCTCTTCCTCCGCCTGGCTGCGGGGTTTAAAGTTGTCAAAACTACCGGTGACACACCAGGTCTGCCCTTGAAAAATCTGATCTTCCTTCGGCGCTGCGGAGGACGTCTCTTCCAGAGAGAGGCCCGCTTCTTTTAACCCCCGCAGCCGGGCTTTCACCTCGGGCCGGGAGAGTTCCCGGATGATGATATCCGCCGTGACCTCTCCGATTCCGTCTATACCGGTGAACGCCGAAGGGTCCCCCGCTTCCACCGCAGCATAAAGGGCTTCCAGGGAGGAGAAACCCCCCTCCACCAACAACTCCGCTCCCCGGAGCCCCAGTTCGGGGATTCCCAGGGAAGCCAGAACCCTTCTAAAGGGCCTTTTTTTCGACGCTTCTATTCCCGCCTTGATGGCGGCTACCTTTTTTTCTCCGAACCCCGGCTGCCCCAGAAGCGACTCCGGGTCGAAGGTGTAAATATCCTGGATATCCCGGACCAGGCCCTGCCGGATCAAAACCTCCATGGTTTCGGGACCCAGGTTCTCCAGGTCCATCTGTTTTTTCCCCACGAAGAAAAAAAGACGCCCCCGGATCTGATCCGGGCAATCGGGGTTGGGGCAAAAGTGATGGGCCCCCTTGAGAACAAGGCGGGTTCCGCAGGAGGGACACTGGGAGGGGATCTGGTAGGTGGTGTACCCCTCTTCATTCTTTTCCAGCACCCCCTCCACGGCGGGAATCACATCCCCCCGCTTGGAAACCGCCACCCGGTCTCCCACCGCCAGCTCCAGGAGGTTTATGTAATCCTGATTATGGAGGGTCACGTTGGAAATGGTGGATCCCCCGATGAGCACCGGCTCCACCCGGGCCACCGGAGTGATGCGGCCTGACCGGCCCACCTGGATTTCTATGGCGGTGACCCTGGTTTCCCCCTGGGGAGATTCGAATTTATAGGCCAAGGCCCATCGGGGATGATGCCCCGTGTAGCCTAGGGCCTCCCGGACTTCTGCCTGGTTTACCTTGATTACCAACCCGTCGATCTCGTAGGGAAGCTGAGACCGCTCCCGGGCGGCGGTTTCCAGATATTCCTTCACCGCATCCAGCCCCGCGGTTGGTTCGGGGGTCTCAAAAAGCTCCCCCAGCCCGGAAGGGTCTGCACCGGTGGAGAAAACCCGGCTCCGGGGATTCAGGCGGAACCCCAGAGCCTTCAGCTCCTCCAGAACCCGGGTGTGGGACTCCAGGGGCGGGGTAAAAAAACCTTCGTAAACGAAAATATTCAGAGGTACCCGGGCCACCTCGGCACTTTTCACCCGCCGGATGGTTCCCGCGGCCAGATTCCGGGGATTCGCAAAAGGCTGTTCTAAGCGGCTGTTCAGTTCATCAAACCGGTCTAGGGGCAGGTAGATCTCGCCGCGCACCGCCACGGTGACCGGTCGAGGAAGACGCAGCGGCACCGCGGCGATGGTTCTGACATTGGCGGTGACATCATTTCCCACCAGTCCGTTGCCCCGGGTTACCGCCCGCTCTAAAAGCCCCTCCCGGTAGTAGAGGACGATGGAAATACCGTCGATCTTCTCTTCCACGGTGAAAGAAAGGTCCCGGCGGGCCTGCACCGACAGTTTCCGCATCCAGCCCACCACCTCTTCGGCAGAGTAAGCCTTGTCGAGGCTGAGGACCGGGATGGTGTGGTTTACTTCCGGCAATTCCGATGCCAGGTCGGAACCTACCCGGTGGGTTGGAGAATCAGGCTTGACCAGCTCCGGGTGGGTTCGTTCCAACTCCTGGAGGCGGTCGAAAAGCCTGTCGTACTCGGCATCCGAGGCGGTGGGGCGGTTATCAATATAGTATTCATGCTGGAAGCGTCGCAGCTTTTCGGAAAGCTCGTCGATTTCGTGTTGGGGGTCCCTATCCATGGGAGGTATTATAGCCAAATCGCCGGGCAGGGTAAACGGAATATTCCGTTCTCCCGCCCGGCGGTAGATTATCCCATGGGGATTATTTTACATTTTCCGAACGAAGGCGTCCCGGTATCCGCTGGCCCGGAAGGTATAGAGTAAGGCCCCGCTTTCATCGGCGGTGAGGGGCCCTATCATCACCTTATACCCCTCCCGGGAATCATCCTCGGGGGACCAAACCACCACGGGATACTCCGGTTCAAGCCGGGCCACCGCATCGGAAACACCGCCGCGGCTGCCGAAAACCCCCACCTGAATATAGTGGAAACCGTTCTCCAGCCGCCGTACCAGGGGAACCTCCGCAGGAGCGTCCTTGGCCGGCACCGCCGCCGCGGGTTCTTCCCGTGGGGGAACCTGCGGCTCTTCCGGTTCGGCGGAGACGGATTCCGCCACTTCCACCGGTGCCGCCGCTG
>CAYYNJ010000006.1:0-23471 GCA_964472775.1 uncultured Spirochaetaceae bacterium | reverse complement strand
AGCGATTTCCTCCTCGGTAACCACCGGGGGCCTCTCTTCCGCCGGTTCCAGGACTATCTCAACATCCGGCGAAGGTTCGGGAAGTACCGGAGGCACCGGTTCTTCCTGCGGGGTTTCTTCCCGTACCGCAGGCTCTTGGGGTACCAGGGCTGCCAGTTCTTCCTCGTCCTCCGGAAGGGCCGTCAACGCCCTGTTGTCGGAAGGCTCTACCAGGGGCTCCTGGATTTCCGGGGTGTCCATGGCCAGATCGTCCTCTTCCGGTTCCTTCCATATCGAATAAACGTTGATAACTTCCGGGGATTCATCTTCCAGGAAGGCTAATTCCGGTTCCGGAGGCAGATCCGCCGGCAGGGGCACCTTTTCCCCCGGAGGCGGGGAAGAAAGAGCGATGGAGGCGGCATCCACCAGTTCCGGTTCTTCGAGAGAAGCCGTCTCAACCCGGCGGGTTTCCGGTTCCGATGGAAGGGCCGGTTCTCCGGCCAGAACGGATGACTCACCGGACCGGGGGGGGAGATAGTCGAGCCCCGCATCCACCAGGACGGAGCCCCGGGGGGGATCCGCCGCCGTTTCTACCGGTTCGGGCTCGCTGGGCAGGGCCAGCTCCCCGGAGGAAGCCTCTCTATCAGCCCGGGGAGGAGTCCAACCGCTGACCACATCGACGATCCGCTCTTCCACAGGAGGTGCGGTTTCCACCGGCTCCAGGACGGGTTTTACGGTTTCTTCCGCCACGGTTACCACGGGATCCTCTCTCTCGAGCCCTTCCGGGTTTTCTTCCGCCAGAACCGGTTCCATCACCGGTTCGGGCACTTCAAGCTCTTCGTCAACCAGAACCGGTTCGGGTTCGGAGACCGGTTCGGGTTCGGCAATCTGCGTGGATTCCGGCTCGGGCTTCACTTTTAACTCGGGCACCGGTTCAGGTTCTTTCAGAGGTTCTGGTTCTGGTTCGGGTTCCGGCTCGGGAACCCCCACGGCGGAGGTGACCTCCGGCGCTTCCACCACCGGGAGTTCCTGGGGAGACTCTAATTCTGTTTCCTCAGAAAGGGGATAGCGGGAAAGGGCTAGGAGGGTGTCGGTGTCTTCGGCACCGAGTCCTTCGGTTCCTCCCGCCGAAACGGCGGGGTTCACATCGGGGTCGGGATGAAAAGCCTGCTCTTCCGCCAAGGCGTAGGAGTTGGATTTCTCTTCCTGTCCCAGGCTGGCCCGTACCCGGATCACATTCCCCGCATTCATATTCAGCGCCGCCCCGGCTTCATGGGACAGAAGAACCAGAAAGCTGCTGCTTTCCAGCCTGTCGACGATGAGGATTTCCGTCTTGCGGCCGTTTTCCAGATTTTCCACCTCCACCAGGGTGTTACGGGGAAAGTTGTTGGACGCACCGTAAAGCCCCTTCACCGGCAGAACCCCGTAGGCACCGACGGCGGCACTCCCCTCCCACAGGGTTTGGGCAGAGGCAAACAGGGCGAGACAAAAAAATCCCGCTCCCCAGAGCAGCCGGTAAAATTTTCGAGATGGTATGGTTAATCGGGTCTTCATCATTTCCTACTCCCGGGGAAACAGCTCCCCCTGTCTCTTTTTTCGGCGAAAAACGGGGGGATGCTGAGAAGAAATTTACATCCTTCCCAGAACCAGCCCAGCGGCGGCGGATCCCAGCCGGCGGCAGACTTCCCGTTCATCCTGGGCCGGCGGCGAAAGGAAGGGTGCCGTTAAAAGCTCCTCTTCGAAGATGAGGGCATCTGTTTCAACCCGGCGGACAGAAAAACGGACCCCCCGGGGATAACTCACCGGAGGTTCTTCCCCGTCATCGTAGAGAATCACCATTTCCACAAGCACATGGGCGCCCCCGCTTTTGGCCATCAAAAGGGAAGTCCTGCGATTCCCCGACGGTTCCGCCTCATTGAAACCGTTTTCGGCATTAAAGACAATGTAGCCGGCGTCAAAAAAGCTCTCCATCACACCGTCCTCCAAGCCTCCGGAAACCCATTCGGCCCCCCGCCGCAGGTCCGGCGTCAGCCAATCATCTTCCAAATAAAGAAAAACCGTTTCCGCCGACAGGGGCAGAAGAAAAAACAGCGTCATCAGCATCAGGGGCAGTACAAGTCGTCTCATAAAACCATTATCGTCGGAATTGAGGCTGTAGTTGAAGGGATTTCCTTTCCGTGGTACTTTGAAAGAAAGATAATGAACTACTACGTCATTCAGGTTATCACCAGAGAAGAAGATAAATATATTAAGCTGGCCGAAAACGCCTTGAGGCTGAATCAGGAGATTCCCCCCGGGGCGGGCCGGCTCGTATGGCCGCGCCGGCAGCTGACCATCCGCCGAAGGGGGAAGACCAAGATTGCACTGGCGCCCCTGTTTCCGGGCTACTTGTTCTGGGAGGGTGACGGGATTTTCCCGGACCTCCACTGGGCCCTCCGCCGGGTCCCCGGATTCATCCGGTTCCTGAAAAGCAATCAGGATGTGGAACCCCTCTCGGGTGAACCCCTCCGGCTGATCCGCCACTTCCTCAACTTCGGGGAGGTGGTACAGCCTTCCCGGGTTTATTTCGACGAGAATAACAAAATCCGGGTCACCCAGGGCCCCCTGAAAGGAATGGAGGGATTGATCGTGAAGATCGATCGAAGAAAACAGCGGGCCAAGGTGCGTCTCAGCCTCTATGAGGACTCATTCCTTGTGGATTTCGGCTTTGAACTGATTGAACCGGCGGGAGAAGGCAATGAAGCAGTCCAGAGATAACCGCATCTACATCGTGGGAGCCGGATTCGCCGGCCGTGCCTTGGGAGAAGAGATACGCCGGAAGAATGTGCTGGGGACCCTGTTGGGATATCTGGATGATGATCCGGCCAAAATCGGCTCGACCATCGATGGTGTTCCCGTACTGGGACCGGTGGAACAACTGATCACCCTCCAGCGGCAGAACCCCGCCGACGAAGCCATCATCGCCATTCCCACCGCCGATGCCCGGACCCTTCGCCGGGTCCACGGTTTGCTGACCCAGAGCGGTATTCCCCAGATCCGTCTCCTGCCCTCGGTATCCCAGATTATCGACGGGGACGCCCACCTGATCCAGACCAGAGAGGTTTCTCCCGAGGACCTGCTTCCCCGGAACCAGGTAGTCATTTCCTTAAAAGAAAGTCTCTCTTATTTGCGGGGACAGCGGGTCCTGATCACCGGAGCGGGGGGCAGCATCGGCAGCGAACTATCCCGGCAGCTCCTCTCCGGGGGAGCTCAACGGCTGTACTTAATGGATAACGGGGAAAACAGCCTCTATGAGATAGAACGGGAACTCCGGCTTCTCCAGGAAGAGGGGGTGGGAGAAAAGGCCACCATCGTTCCTGTCCTAGGGGACCTGCGGGACCGGGAATACACCCATTTCATCCTGAAACGGCTCAAAGCGGATGTGATTTTTCATTGCGCCGCCTATAAACATGTGCCCATGCTGGAAGAAAATCCCGTGGAGGCGCTGAAAAACAACGTTTTCGGTACCCGAAACATCGTCGACGCCGCCTCCGCCGCCGGAGCTTCCCGTTTTGTTCTGGTTTCCACCGATAAGGCAGTGGAACCTTCCTGCGTCTACGGCGCCTCCAAAAGCCTGGCGGAAGAGATTGTCCTCTCCCCCCGGACAGGGAAAACGGTTTTCATGGTGGTGAGGTTCGGTAACGTCCTGGGATCCCGGGGCAGCATCGTTCCCCTATTCCACAAACAAATTCTCAAGGGCGGTCCTGTAACGGTTACCCACCCCGATATGACCCGGTTCTTCATGACCATACCCGAAGCTTCATCCCTGGTTCTCAAGGCCGGAGGGGTGGGAGAAGGAGGCCGTCTCTATATTCTGGACATGGGCGGCCCCATAAACATTACCGATCTGGCTAAGCAGATGATCCGGTTTTACGGCTTCGAACCGGAAAAAGATATTCCCATCATCTATTCCGGCATCAGGCCCGGTGAAAAACTTACCGAAACCCTCTGGGCCTCCGATGAAATTCCCCGGGCCACCCCCTATGCGGGGATCAGCAAGCTGGAACGGAATACCCGGTTCAACGGCGAACTGGAAGCGCTCCTTAATTCAATCTGGAGGGTCTGTTACCTTGTTCCCGGGAAGGAAGAGGACTACCGGAACCGCCGTCTGGTGAGGGATCTTCTGACCCCTCACTTCCCCTGCCTCGAGGTGCCCCACAATGAACCAACCTACTGATTTCATACCCTTCGCCCGGCCCGTCATGGGGAAGGAGGAGGAAGAGGCGGCCCTCCGGGTCATTAGAAGCGGATGGCTCACCACCGGCAAAGAAGCTGCCGCCTTTGAAGAGGAGTTCGCCGAAAAACTGGGCTGCCCCCGGGCGTTGGCGGTGAACTCCGCCACCTCGGGGCTCCATCTGGCCCTGGAAGCCCTGAAGATTCCCGAAGACAGCTGGGTCATCACCACCCCCTTCACCTTCACCGCCTCGGCGGAGGTGATTAGGTACCGCCGGGCCCATCCGCTTTTTGTGGACATCGATGAAAACAGCCTCAACATCGATCCGGCGGAGGTGGAGAAAGTCCTGGCCCGGGGAGACCGGAAGGTTTCCTGCCTCCTCCCCGTCCATCTGGGGGGGCTTCCCTGCGCCATGGAAAAAATCATGGCTCTATCGGACAAGTACGGCATCCCGGTGGTGGAGGACTGCGCCCATGCCTTTCCCGCCCACCGGAACGGAAAAGCCGCAGGAACCTGGGGAGACGCGGCGGTTTTTTCTTTTTACGCCACCAAAACCATCACCACCGGTGAAGGAGGGATGCTGGTAACCGCCCGGCCCGACATTGCCCGGACCGTGGAAAACCTCAGGCTCCACGGCATCGACAGACAGGTTTGGGACCGGTTTCAGAGCCGCCGTCAGGGGGCCTGGGAGTATGATGTCACCGCCCCGGGGTACAAATACAACCTCCCCGACCTGGCCGCCGCCATCGGCCGGGTTCAGCTGGGCCGGGCCCAGGAATTCCTGGAAGAACGGAAACGCATGGCCGGTTTCTACCTCAACCAGCTCAAGGATATGGACGGAATAATCCTTCCGCCCCACGAAGACGGCCACGCCTGGCATCTTTTTATCATCCAGTTAACCCCCTCTTTCCCCCTGGACCGCAACCAATTCATGGTTCACATGGCCGAAGAGGGAGTGGGCACCTCGGTGCACTACAAGCCGCTTCACCTGATGAGCTATTACGCCGACACCTACGGCCTGAAACCCGGGGATTTTCCCCGGGCCCATGAAGTTTTTTCACGGTGTGTCAGCCTGCCCCTCTACCCCGGTATGGGACCCGAAGCCCTGGACCGGGTGGTTCAGGCGGTTAAGAAAGCCGCCCTCAGGGGCAGATCCTCCGGAGGAGGCGCCTAGATGGGCTCGGCAAAAAGAATCTACATTCAAGACCTGTCCAAAACCGGGACCCTGGCGGTGGTGCCGGTGTGCAGCACCGTGCCTCGGGGACGGATCAGGGAAATTATCCTCCCCGATATGCCCAAGGAATACGGCACCATCGGAGAATCCGACATCCCGGGAGAAAAAAGTCTGAACCTTTTCGGCGAAAGTTTTCCCCTCTTCACCGATTGGGAAGTATCGTTTCATGGCCAGGTGCTTTTTCTTCTCTACGGGCCCGAGGAAGGGAAGGTTTTGAAATTCCGGGACGCCGTGGACATCGAATACGACACCGATTACAGTTTTCTCGGCTTTAAAGGCTACGGAGAAGACCAAATTTACCGTGAAAAAATCCTGAAAAAAGGGCCCAAGAGGCAGGAGCGGGAGGGAGACCGCCGGGAAGAAAAGGTATACGAGATCCCCCTGCAGCACACCGAAATGGAAAACCGGATGGGCGCCTTCGCCACGGTAGAAAAGAAGAGGCTCCACGTCTACGGTACCAGCCAATGGCCCTTCATGAACCGGCATCTCATCGCCGAAGTCATCGGCATTCCCGTAAAAGACGTGGCCTTCCGGTGTGCCGAGGGAGCCCCCCCCAGCGACGGTCCCCTCTGGCTGCCCTCTCTGGTAACCGCCCACACCGCCCTGGCATCCTGGATTACCCGGCAGCCCTGCCGGATGCTTCTCCCTCTGGATGAATCAAGGATCGGCAAGGAAGAGCGGGCTCCGGCCCTCATTAAAATAACCACCCTTCTGAACAGCCGAAACGAGATAAAAAAACAATTCATCCAGGCTGCCATCGACGGCGGGGCTTTTCCCCTGCTTTCCGACGAACTGATGGACCGGTTCTGCCTCTCTCTGCTGGGAACCGAACCGCCCGAATGCGTGGAAATCCATGCCCGGATTATTAGGACATCCTCCCCGCCGCTGGACAATTTCAACGGCCTCGGCATGAGCCAGGGTTTTTTTGCCGCAGAGCTGCATAAGAGCGAAACCGCATCTCTCAACGGACACGACCCGCTTCTCTACAGAAAAGAACGGTGTCTGGCCCAGGGCGATCCCTTCGTAACCGGAGGAAGCTACCGGGAGAAAAGCGATCCCCGGGAACTGCTGGACCGGGTGGAGGTGCTGTCGGATTTTTCCCGGAAATACGCCTCCTATCAGAACCGCCGCTCCGGCAACGGGGAACTGATTCCCCTCAACCCCCGCAGGGGCATCGGCGTTGCCTTGAGTTACCAGGGAAGCGGCTTTATCACCTTGGGGGAAAAAGTGGAAAAATACACCGTCAGTGTCAAACTCGATACCGACGGTGAGGTTACCATCCTCACTTCCAGCGTGCCCAGCTATCCCCGGACCCGGGAGGTGTGGCGTGAAACGGCGGCGGAAATTCTCCAAATCGAGGCGGAGAAGGTCCATTTCCGGGCCATCGATACCGACCGGGTTCCCAACTCGGGCCCCGCACTCTTTTCCCGCAATGTGGCCATCATTCCCCGACTTATCGAACAGTGCTGCGCCGCCATCCAAAAAAAGCGGTTCCGGACGCCCCTGCCCATCGAAATCAAGAAAACCTTCCGCACCCCCAAGACCAGTCAGTGGGACAGGGACAGTTTTACAGGGCAGCCCTTCCTCACCCTCTCCTGGGCCGCCGCCGCCCTGGAGGTGGAGATGAACCCCCTCACCTGCGCTCCGGAGATTAGGGGAATATGGATGGCGGTCAACTGCGGCAGGATCCTGAACCCCGATTATTCCCGGACCGTCCTGGAGGCATCCATCCTCCGGGCCCTCCGCTGGTGCACCGAACCGGAAATAAAATACGGGACCGTCGGCCCCTTTACCGCCGAAAACCCCACGGTTCCCCTGGCAGGGTTGCCGATTACCCTGGATTTTATTCAAAATCGGGGGATACCCACAGGAGGAATCGGCACCCTGGCGGATAACACCATCCCCGCCGCCTATGCCGCCGCCCTTTCTCAGGCCTTGGGCCGCCGGATTAACGCCCTCCCGGTGATACCGGGAGAACTTGTCAAATCAGGGGAGGAATAAATGATCATACCCATGACCCTCAACGGCAAGGAAGTATCCCCCGACGTGGCTCCCCAGAAACGGCTGATCGAGGTGCTTAGGGAAGACTTCGGCCTCCTAAAAACCCGGGGCGAATGCTATCACGGCGTCTGCGGACGCTGCCTGGTGATTCTCAACGACCGGCTTGCCCAGGCGTGCCTCATACCGGTTTTCGCCGTTAAGGGGCAGACGATTCTCACCATTGAAGGTTTTGAGAAAAATCCCGCCTACAAGGCCATCCTCAAGGGATTCAACAATGCCGGATACTATCCCTGTGATACCTGCCTGCCCGGCAGGATTCTGGCAACCCATGTCCTGCTGGAAACCCTTCACACCCCCACAGACGGCGAGATCCATAAGGCCATGTCCTACTCAAGCTGTGCCTGTACCAACCTCTCTGCCCTGACCGCAGGGGTTCGGGAAGCGGGCCGGATCCGGGAAGGAAGGTAGCGATGGAAAAAAAACTTCATGCCCCCCACATCTACACCCCCAAAAACATGACGGGGCTTTTGGGGCTCTACCGGAAAATGCCCCACAGCCTGCTTTACGCCGGCGGAACGGGAATCCTCTGGGATCAGAACCGCCGGGAAATTGACCTATCGGGGGTCATCATTTCGCTGCGGGAAGTGCCGGAGCTCAATTTCATCTCCCGGACCGAAAGTTTCCTTGAAATCGGTTCCATGGCCCCGTTGAACCGGATCCTCGGCATAGGACCCCATGTGGTGGCCCCCGCCTTATACCAAGCCTTGGAGCAGACCGGTAATGCGGTGAGCCGGAACTTTGCTACCCTGGGAGGAAATCTGGCACGGCGCCAATCCTGGGGAGACCTTCTTCCGATTTTGCTGATACTTGAGGCAAGGCTTGAACTGCGGCGTCAGGGAACGGCGCTCTGGATTCCCCTGGCAAGATTTACCGAACGGAACCCCCTGTTTCTGGAAGGGGAACTAATCGCCCGGATCAGGATCCCCCTGGAGGAGTGGAACTGCCAGCTCTATCAGAAATTCGGGGCCCGCCAGTACGGTCCCGAAAACCGCATGACCGTGGCCGCCGTGGGAAAGGTACAGAAAGGGGTGATAACCCATTTTCGATTTGCCCTGGGCCTCGGTTCGGGGGCGGTCATCCGCAACCGGGAGATGGAAAACAGCATGGAAGGGAAAAAACTGCCCCTGCCGGAACGGGAGTTGCTTATTCTTGATGAAATTTTTAACCAGTCTTTGGAGAAGATCCAACCGCCCCTGACGGCGGTACAAAAAAATCTTTACCGGCGGAGCCTTCACTGGTTCCTGCAGCGCACCGCCCTTTCTCCCGTCACCGTAACCCCCTGGAACCGGCGCCGGTAAGATCTGAATTTTTGTTGAACCCACCGGAGAGAAGACGGTTGTGCGGATTTTTATCCACGGTCCGAAACACTAAGGAATATTTACGCCGGGCCGTTTCTATGGTACATATGGTAGAGACTCCCGGCGCCTCCCAAGGCGGCGGAAATGAAGTATCGAGGAATCCATGGGCCGAAAAACTTTGATTTTTCCGATTATCCTTGTTTTCTTAACCTCCTGTGCCAGTTATGGAAAACTGGAAAAAGTCTCCCGGGATTATAAAGGGCCTTCCGACTTTCTCACGGCTCAAGGGGTAGAGTCGTACCGGGGAGACCTTCCCTCCCTCTACTTCAACGGAACCGAATGGCTTGCCCGGGCCCGGCAGGCCATTGCGGAGGCAGAAGATTATATCCTCCTCTTCTCTTTTCTCACCACCGCGTCCCCCCTCACCACCGAACTCTTTGAAATACTCAAAGAAGCCCAAGACCGGGGGGTACGGGTCTACATCATGGTGGATTCCTCCTCCTACTACCGCTCCTATCCCATGACGGGGAAAGCCATCAACGGCGCCGTTCCCGAGGCAAAACGGAAGGGACTGAACATCATCGAATACAACCCCATCCGGGGAAACAGGGTTCCCACCTTCCTCCACCTCTTCAACCGGGACCACCGAAAATTCTGGATCGTGGACGGCGAATTTGTCTCCCTGGGAGGACAGAACATCGACTACGACTCCCTCAGGGACCCCTCGGTGGGCGGTGCGGTGGATACCATGATAGAAATCCCCTCCCCCGGGGCGGTCCGGAAGATGGTCGACAGCTTCGCCCTGACCTGGAACTCTTTTTCCCTGGAGAAAATTGATCCCGCCGATTTTGCGGTGCCCCCTCGAGGCGGCGGAGAGACGGATTACTGGCTGATCGACCAGCATCTTCACGGAGGAGAAAAGGTGACCGATATGTTCGATGCCTTTTTTTCCTTTGCCCGGGAAGAAATCTGGATGATCCAATGCTACGCCTACCCTACGCCGGCCTTACTGGATAAAATCCAATTTGCCCTGGACCGGGGGGTCCGGATCAACATGATCGTATCGGACAACCATGTGGGTACACGGTTCTACAAGGCCTCCTACTACAGCCTGGCGGAGCTGATCGACCGGGGAGTCCGGGTGTATTTTTACAGTGATCCCGGAGGCGGCCTGCTGCACTACAAGATGATCATGGCCGACCACAACCTGGTCTCCATCGGTTCGGCCAACTACAACCTGAGATCCCAAACCACCTCCCGGGAGCTGTCGGTGATTTTCACCGATTCCCGGGCGGTGGAAACGGTGAAGGCCAACGTGGAAAAGCTCCTTCTTCACAGCAAGGAGGTAACCCCCGCACAGGCCCAAGGGTATCGAACCCTGGATAATCTTTTAAACTTTCTGCTCATGCAGTTCTGGGGGTAGGGTGATGAGATCTAAGAAAGCGGGCCTTCCGGCGCTGATACTGTTGGTCCTCATGTTTCTTCCCTGGGGTCTTTCCGCCCGGCCGGCGGGTACGGTCTGGTGGGGAGGTTTCTCCCTGGGGAATCTGGGGTGGCATTCGGGAACCGAAACAGGAGAGCTCGGGCAGGTTTCCCTCTACCTGGATCCTCTTCAGCGGGACTTTCTCAATCCCTCCCTCTACCTGGATATCGGGGCGCCTCTCTTTCCCCCCGCACCGGACCGGTTCTCCTGGGTTTGGTAATGCCGTAAAAGCCGGGATAAAGAAAAGTTTTAAAGCAATCACTCTCAGCGCGGAAAAATCACCCCGGGGCGCCGTTTTTTGATCAGAAGAACTGGTACTCCCCCGCCGTGGCGGGGGGATTCACCGCCCCCGGGGGCCTTACCGGAGAGTACCAGATCATCGGCGAAATTCACCCCTGCCGTGTGAGGACCGGTGACGGTACCTACTCGTTTTTCCCCCTGGTACTCGCCTGGGACGAAGAATTCCGCTTTACCCGTTGGGGAATTCGGGTTTTTCAGTTCTCTTATTTTCTTTTTTAAGTTCTCCCGCTCTAGGCGGGGGCCCGGGGACCCGGCCGCAGCGGACACCGTATATTGGGAGGAAGGTTTGTGAAAAAAGCCGTAATGGTGCTGATTTTGATGACCGCCCTGCTCCCCCTGGGGGCGGCGGAGTTTGGATTCTCCCTGGCGCCCTGGAGTTTCACCGGCGGGGTGACCCCCGGAACCTATGCGGGCGGGGGACTTAACGTGGGATTCTCTCCCCGGTGGGAGGCGGAGCTTTTCGCCGTGGCCGAAGTGACCCCTTCACCGGGCGACACGGTCTTGGGGGGCGTTCAGAGCGGCTTCGCCCTGCTGGGAGACCGCATTCCCACCTATTTCAACGCCCTGATCGACCTGGGATACCTCCACGGGATTCAGGGACTGGATCCGGCCGGCGGGGCGGAAACGGACTGGAACAGGAGCAACTACCTGCTCCTGCGGATCTCACCCCTGGCCATAGGAAACCCCTACTTTCGTATGAGGGATAGGCTTTTTTCCGTGGGATTACTCTACCGGATCGAAGACCGGTCCCTATCCTGGGTCTGGAACTGGGTCATCTTTAACCGTTACCGCTGAGTTTCCCCCCCCAACCCTCAGGAGTCCCGGGGATCCGAAAGACCTTGATCTAAGAGGATATTCAAGGCTCCGATGGAGATGGTTATCTCGAAAATAGACAGCCCCAGAGAAAAGAGCAGCAGCAAGAGGCTGGCGGCAAAGGTAATTTCCCCCGCCACGGTCTGGTTCATAAAAAGAAACAGCATGGTCAGGACGCAGCTGAAAAAACTGGCCACCCCCAGAATTTGCATATTTTTGATAATCTCGATCCTCTTACGCCGGTTCAGAATCTGTTCCCGGTATCCAGGGTTTTCCCTCTCTTGGATGCGGCCGTGGAGGTCCCGGATCAACCCCGCCAGGGTCAGGTAACGGTTGGTATAGGCTAAAAGCAACAGAGAGATGGCGGGAAAAAGCAGGGCCGGTGTGGTAAGGGTAAAGTCCATGATAAAAAGATAACCAGAACGAAGAAAAAGGCGAAGAGTTTTGAGCCGATTTTAAAAATCTCTGATTTTTAGAATTCCCTTTTTTCTCCATTCTTTACAGAAACGGCGGGGAAGGCTATATTCAAGAGGGGGGGGATCACCGTGGCGGAATTTGTTCATCTGCATAATCATTCAGACTACTCGCTTCTTGACGGGGCTTCGTCCATAAAAGGCATGGTGGCCCGGACCAAGGAGATGGGAAGCCCCGCTCTGGGACTGACGGACCACGGCAACATGTTCGGAGCCTTGAAGTTCTATCAGGCCTGCCGGGCCGAGGGGATCAACCCCCTGGTGGGTTGTGAGTTTTACCAGGCCGACGGGTCCCGGTTCATCAAAAGGGGCACCGAATCGGGAAATAAGTACTATCATCTGCTGATGCTGGCTCAGTCAGACCGGGGGTACAGGAACCTGCTGAAACTGACCTCGGCGGGATATACCGACGGGTTTTACTACAAACCCCGGATCGACTTTGACATCATGCAGGAGTACAGCAAAGACCTCATCGTCACCAGCGCCTGCCTGGGCGGGGAAATTCCCCAGCTCATATTGATGGGGAAGGAGCCGGAAGCCCGTCAGGCGGCCCTGCGTTACCGGGAGCTTTACGGGCCGGAAAACTACTATCTGGAGCTGCAGGACCACGGCCTGCCGGAACAGAAAATCGTCAACAAAGCCCTGGTAGAGATGTCCCGGGCCACGGGAATCCCCCTGGTGGCGACCAACGACAGCCACTATCTCACCCGGGACGATGCCAATGCCCAGGACATCTTAATTTGTGTGGGCACGGGGCGGAAGAAGAACGAACCGAACCGGATGAAATTCGGGGGCTCCGAATTCTATCTCAAAACCCCCGCCGAAATGGCCCGGCTTTTTTCCGAAGTGCCCGAAGCCTTGTCAAATACCCTGAAAATCGCTGAAATGTGCCACCTGGAGATAGAACTTCCGGGTCCTCTGCTCCCCGCCTTCGATCTGCCCCCGGGGTTTTCCACCCCCGAAGAATACATGCGTCACCTGACCTACCAAGGCCTGGAGAAGCGGTATCCTCAGATCACCGACGAGATAAAGAGCCGGGCGGACTACGAACTGGAAACCATCTTTTCCATGGGATTCACCGGCTACTTCCTCATCGTCTGGGACTATATTCACTGGGCCCGGGAACATCAGATCCCCGTGGGACCGGGCCGCGGTTCCGGCGCCGGTTCCATCGTGGCCTACGCCATGACCATCACCGATATTGACCCGCTTAAGTACAGCCTCCTCTTCGAACGGTTCCTCAACCCCGAAAGGGTCTCCATGCCCGACTTCGACATCGACTTCTGCTACGAAGGACGGCAGGAAGTGATGGATTATGTCACCCGGAAATACGGTAAAGACAAGGTGGGGCAGATCATCACCTTCGGGACCCTGAAGGCCAAGGCGGTGATTCGGGACGTGGCCCGGGTACTTGACCTTCCCTACATCGAAGCGGACACCATCGCTAAACTGGTTCCCGACGAGCTGAAGATGACCCTGGACAAGGCGCTGGAACGGGAACCAAAGCTGAAAGAGATGGCCGAAGCGGGGGGCGTTAAGGGCGAGCTCATCGATGTGGCCCGCCGCCTGGAAGGGCTCTCCCGGCACGCCTCTACCCACGCCGCCGGGGTGGTGATCGGACAGTCCGAACTGACCAACTACGTCCCCCTCTACCGGGATCCTAAAACCGGCGGCCTCTCCACCCAGTACACCATGGAACTTCTGGAAGACTGCGGCCTGGTGAAGATGGACTTCCTGGGCCTGAAAACCCTGACCCTGATAAAAAACACCGAACGGCTGATAAAAAAACGGGAGCCGGATTTTTCCGAGGAGATCATCCCCGAGGACGATAAGGCCACCTTCAAGATGCTGGGGGAAGGAAAGAGCGCCTGCATCTTCCAGTTCGAATCATCGGGAATGCAGAAAATTCTCAAGGATGCCAAACCCACCAACATCGAAGACTTGATAGCTTTGAACGCCCTCTATCGGCCCGGCCCCATGCAGTACATCCCCCAGTTCATCAAGAGCAAAAACGGCGAGATGGAGATCAAATACCCCGACCCTTCCCTGGAAGAAGTCCTCAAGCCCACCTACGGCGTCATCGTCTACCAGGAACAGGTTATGCAGGTGGCTCAGATCATCGGCGGCTTCTCCCTGGGGAAGGCGGATATTCTGCGCCGGGCCATGGGAAAGAAGAAAGTTAAAGATATGGCCAAGATGAAGGTGGAGTTTATCGCCGGCGCCGCCGAAAAGGGCCATTCAGAGAAACACGCCGCCTCCATCTTCGAAATGCTCGAACCCTTTGCGGGATACGGTTTCAATAAATCCCACGCCGCCGCCTACTCGGTGTTGGCGTATAAGACCGCCTACCTGAAGGCCAATTACCCCGCCGAATTCATGGCGGCCAACCTGACCAACGAAATTAACAGCACCGACAAACTCACCGAATACATCGCCGAAGCCCGGTCCATGGGGATCGATCTTCTGCCGCCGGACATCAACCTCTCGGAGAAGCACTTCAGCGTCACCGACGGGAAAATTGTTTACGGCCTCATGGGGATTAAAAACGTCGGTTCCGCCGCGGTGGACGAAATCCTCAGGGCCCGGGAACAGGAGGGAGACTTCACCTCCCTGGCGAACATGATGGAGAGGGTGGACTTAAAAACGGTAAACCGGAAGGTATTGGAGACCTTGATTCAGTCGGGGCTCTACGACCGGTTCGGCCACAACCGGGCCACCCTGATGCACAACCTGGACTACCTGTTGGAATTCGTGGGAAAGAAGAAGGAAAGCCAGGCCTTCGGTCAGTCCAGCCTCTTCGATGCTCCGGAACACGAAGAATTTCACGAAATCAGCCTGGAAGAGGTTCCCGAATGGGGTGAAATGGACATCCTGGCCTACGAAAAGGCCAACCTGGGCTTCTATTTTTCCGGCCATCCCATGGATAAGTACCGGAAAATCTGGCAGCGGTCGGTGACCCTGGATCTTTCGAATCTGGAACGGGCCACGGGGGGGAAAAACTACACCCTCCTGGGAATGGTCAAATCCCTCCGGGAGATCCACACCAAAAAAGGCGACCGGATGGCCTTTGTGACCCTCGAAGATCTGTCCGGATTCGATCTGACCTTCTTCCCCCGGTCCTGGGAAGAGGTGCGGGAAACCCTGGCGGTGGACCAAGTGATAGGCGTGGAAGGCAAGGTGGATAAAAGCCGGGGAGAGCCCAACATCCTGGTGGATAAACTGATATCCCCCGAAGAGATAAAGGCCGCTTCATCCCGGGAGATCCATATCCGGATCGAAAAAGGACTGCAGACCGAAGAACATCTCTTTGAATTCCGGGATTTTCTTATCAGCCACTCCGGGGAACTGCCCTTGTACATCCATCTATCATCGGGGAACGGTCACCCAGAAACCATCATCAAGGCCTCGGGACAGCTGGGCTGCAACGGAGAAAAGAATACCCTGGAAGCGATCAAGGAGTATCCCCTGGTGCTGGACGCGTGGAAAGAGTAACGGGGCGGTTTATTTCCCCGGGGCTTTTTCTTCTGCCCCGGGATGTGCGATAATAAAGAAAAGACAGCGGCCCAGGCCGCGGATTAGTTAAAGAGGAGATTTCCATGCAGACCATATTACGAATACTCAACGCGGTTCTCACCACTTATATGATTCTCCTTTTCATCCGGGTCCTTCTGACCTGGTTCAGGGGCCCCTCCATGGGGAAACCGGTGGAACTGCTTCAAGCCGTCACCGATCCGTATCTTAATTATTTCCGCCGGTTCCGGTTTCTCCAGATCGGCCAGATGGATTTTTCCCCCATCATGGCATTCATCGTCCTGGGGGTCTTACAGAATATCATCCAGACCCTGGCCCGGTACGGCAAGGTCTCGGTGGGAATCGTCCTGGCCATCATTCTTTCGGGACTCTGGTCGGCTTTCAGCTTTATTCTCTTCTTTTTCGCCATCCTCACGGTGGTACGGTCGGTCATGTATCTGGTGGGAGCCAACGCCTACAGCCCCTATGCCCAGACCTTGGACAACCTGACTACGCCCCTCTCCGACTGGTTCAGGAAGCTTCTTTTCCGGCAAAAGTTCATGGCCCCCAACAAGATGATGATGATCACCGCGGGACTCCTGATTGTGGCGGTTTTTCTGGGAAACCTGGTCATGCGGTACCTTACCAGCTTCCTGGCTCAACTGCCCTTCTAACCGATGCTGCTGGGGGAACTCAGACAGAAGCTTCAGGAGGTCAAGGGAATAGGTCCCAAGACCAGAACCATCCTGCACCGGGGAGGGATTCACCACGTGGCGGATCTGCTCCGCCACTATCCCCGGGGGTGGGAGGACCGAAAAACCCCGGTTCCCCTGGGAGCCATCCCCGGGGGCGGTGCGGCCAACACCAAGATCAAGGTAATCGGCCACGACTATTTCGGATGGGGTCCTAAAAAGACCTTGAAGGTCATCATCCAGGACAGCACCGACGGAACCCCGGCCACCCTGGTGTGTTTCAACCGCAACTTTCTGGCGGATAAACTCAAACCCGAAACCGAACACCATCTCTACGGGACCTTTCTTTTCCGTTTTGGAGAGCTTCAAAGCACCTCCTTTGAAACGGAACCGGCCGGATCGGCCCGGGCGGAGGATTTCAACAGAATACTGCCCCTCTATCCGCTCTGGGGAGGACTCACCATGGGGGCTCTTCGGAAGATGGAAGAAAGCGCCTTAAACCTCTTCGGCCGCCATGTGGAAGAAGAACTTCCCGAACCGATCCGCCGGAAGCGGGGGCTCCTCCCCTTCCCCCGGGCCTTATCTTCGGTGCATTTTCCCCCCAGCCTGGAAGAGGCGGCGGCGGCGGAGAAAACCCTCAAATACCACGAACTCTTTCTGCTGCAGCTCACCGTGGGCCGGCGGGCCTGGGAAAGGCGGAGCCTAAACCGGGAAGCCCGTTCCGTTCAGGGCACCCTGGTGGAAAAGCTGAAGGATCGGCTCGGCTTCCCCCTCACCCCGGACCAGCAGACCGTACTGGAAACCATCCGGAAAGAAATGGCCTCGGGCCGGCCCATGGCGCGGCTCCTCCAGGGCGATGTGGGATCGGGAAAAACCCTGGTGGCGTTTTTTGCCGCCCTTCTGGCGGTCGAACGGGGGGATCAGGTGGCCTTCATGGCGCCCACCGAAGTTTTGGCCCGGCAGCACGGGGAAAACGCCGCCCGGTACCTGGAACCCCTGGGCATCCGGCTGGGGTTTCTCACCGGGGGGTTGAAGGATAAGAACCGGCGGTACCTGCTGGAAGCATTATCGGCGGGAGAGATCGACCTCGTCCTGGGCACCCACGCCCTGTTCACCGAAGAGGTGAGTTTTCCCTCCCTGGGGCTGGCCATCGTGGACGAACAGCACCGCTTCGGGGTGGTACAGCGGGGAGCCCTGCGCCGCAAGGGCCGGGCCCCGGACCTGCTTCTCATGACCGCCACACCCATCCCCCGCACCCTCACCATGACCGCCCTGGGGGACCTGGATGTATCCACCATAAAAACCATGCCCCCCGGGCGGCAGCCCATAGAGACCCACCTGGCCCGTCAGGACAACGCGGAAAAAGTGTACCGATGGGTCCGCAGAGAACTGGAAGCGGGTCGTCAAGCCTACTTCGTCTACCCCCTGATTGAAGAGTCGGAGAAGCTCAACCTGGAAAACGCCGAGGCCGCCTACAAGCTTCTTTCGGAAGAGGTTTTTCAAAACAACACCGTGGCCCACCACCACTCCCGGATTCCCGAAGATGAAAAGAGGGCCACCATGGCCCGGTTCAACGCCGGAAAAATCGATGTTCTGGTGGCCACCAGTGTGATCGAAGGGGGGGTGGATGTGCCTAACGCCACCTGTATGGTCATCGGCAACGCCGAGAGATTCGGACTCTCCGCCCTCCACCAGCTCCGGGGCCGGGTGGGCCGGGGAAGCCACCGTTCCGCCTGTTTTCTTCTCTACGGGCCCGAGCTTTCCGACGAGGGAAAGGCCCGGCTCAAGGTGATGAAGGAGCAGAGCGACGGGTTCCTCATTGCCGAGGAGGATCTGCGTCTCCGGGGGCCCGGAGATTTAACGGGGCCGCATCAATCGGGGTTCCTTCAGTTCCGTATCGCCGACATCACCAGGGATTTTGAACTGCTCAAGGAGGCCAGGGAGGACGCTTTTGCCTTGATAGAAGAGGACCCCGGCCTGCTCAACCGGGAAAACCAGCCCCTCCGTGAGGTTTTTCACCGTACCCCTCCCTATCCCGACCATCTTCTGGAGGACGGTTGACCCGGAACGGCGGGACCGGTATTCTGGGCCCATGAGAATCACCGGAGGAAAATACCGCGGCCGTCAGGTCAAATGCCCCAAAGGAGTGATCCGCCCCGCCATGGACAGAATGAGGGAGTCCCTCTTCTCTATCCTGGGAGACCTGACGGATCTTAGCTTCCTCGATCTTTTTTCCGGATCCGGCCTGGTGGGGCTGGAGGCGGCCAGCCGGGGGGCGGCCCCGGTGGTTCTGGTTGAGAAGGACGGAGGGAAAAAAAGGGTCATCCTGGAAAACTGCGCCATGGTCGAAGAAAACCCCCCTCGGCTGTTTCTGATGCCGGTGGAGCGGTTTCTTCGTCAGTTCAAAACCGCCTACGATATTGTCTATCTGGATCCGCCCTTTCCCTTCGGCCGGAAGGTGGAAATGGTGGAAGAGGTATCCCGGAGAGGTTTGGTAAAACCCGGGGGACTGGTGATAATCCACTACCCCGAAGAAGACCAGTGGCCCGACAGGGTAGACAACCTCGAGGTGGTGGATAAAAGGAAATACGGCCGATCGATACTGCTCTTCTTTAGAAGCCCCGGAGGGGAGTCACTTTTATAAATCCGTCGATTCAATCCAACGGTTAAGACGTTCTTGCTTTCCCGGGATGTCCTTATCCTCAAAAAAAGGAAAAGGCACCTCGTCCTCGCTGCTGATTATCTGGTTAAACAGCAGTTCTGCTTTGTCGTTTAAATCGTGCATATTCTGCTTTGTCCTCGTCTATGCATAACATACCGCAGTGGGGAAATTTTTTCCGGTGAAAAATTAAGGTTTGGAAAAAAACCCCCGCCCTTTTCCAAAACCTCCTTCTCTGTTATGCTTCCTGGGGCCGGTTTCGGGGAAAAACCCTTTCCGGCCCACACCGCACACGACAGAGGAGACCGTCATGGCCGTACAAAATGGAAAATTCCTGCAGCTGCCCCAGGGGACCGAAGGGATCCATCTGGAGGAAGCCCTGCGCCACCGTCGGCTTACCCGGAAACTGAACGATCTATTTACCTCCTGGGGATTCCTGCCAGTAAAAACCCCGGTGTTTGATTTTTACGATAATTACCGGGAGTTGATGAAGACCCCGGGAGAAGAGAATGTTTACCGGCTCATGGACAGGGAGGGAGATCTGCTGCTTCTGCGGTCCGATGTGACCCTTTTTCTGGCCCGCCAGATGGGTCTCTACCTGAACAACGAAGACCTCCCCGTCCGGGTCAGCTACGCCGACACCATCCTGCGGCACCAGAACCGGGAAGATATTTCGAAAAACGAGTTCTTTCAGACCGGGGTGGAACTCATCGGAGTGGAGGGCTATGAGGGAGATATGGAAATTCTTCTTCTGCTGGATCGGGTCTTGACCCTCCTGGATGTTCCCGCCTTCGTTCACCTGGGATCCCGTAATCTTTTTCGGCAGATGGTTCCGGAGGAGAGAGAAACTCCCGCCCTTCGGGAGGCCCTGAAAAGCCGGGACCGCCGGGAAATTGTCCGGGAGCTTTCCCTTTTTTGTTCTCCCGAAACGGCCCGGCTCTTTTCACAGCTGCTTTTTTTCATAGGATCTCCTCAAGAGTTCAGGCAGCGGTTGGAAGATGCCGACCTGAAGGACTATCCTGGTTTGGCCCAGGCGGGGCGGTACCTGCTCAAACTTACCGATGGTCTGGAAACCCTGGGCCGGATGAGGGAGATCAGGATAGACCTCTCGGAAATCGGCAGCCAGCCCTACCATACGGGCATCGTCTTTCAGGTTTACTGCGAAGGAGTGGACGCGGCGGTGGCATCGGGCGGACGCTACGACCGGCTCCTGGAAAATTTCGGACTCTCCGCCCCCTCGGTGGGGTTTTCCCTGCTGTTAAGAAAGATAGAAGCCCTCCTGGACCCGGTGGAAAAAGACGAAGATAGTCTAACCCGGGTGAGGGATGAACAGGAAAATAAAGACGAGACGGAAGAAAAACGGTTCGCCCTCAGGTTCCGCCGGGCCGAGGATCTCCGGAAAAATGGAAGGAACGTCAGTTTATGAACAGAAAGAACAACAGCCCCCTGACTCTGGCCCTGCCGAAGGGCCGGCTTACCGATCAGGTTCAGGAACTCTTTGCCTCCCTGGGTCTGGGTTTTGAGTTTGAAAACCGTAAATTGGTGGCTCACGATTCCGAAGACCGCCTGAAAATCTTCCTGGTGAAGAATTCCGACCTGCCCACCTACGTCAATCACGGTATAGCAGGAATGGGCATATGCGGCGACGATGTGCTTTTTGAGGCGGGAACTCCCTTCTGCCGGCTTAAAACCTTCTCTTTCGGAGGGACCCGGATGTGTATCGCCGGAAAGAAGGGCGACCGGTTTGTTACCACCGACCCCGCCTTAACGGTGGCCACAAAGTTCACCGAATTCACCCGAAATTACTTCCACAAAAGGGGGTTGCCCGTGGAGGTGATCAAACTCAACGGCTCGGTGGAACTGGCGCCGGTTCTGGGCCTCTCCCGGTATATCGTCGACCTGGTGGAAACGGGAAATACCCTGAAAGCAAATAATCTTGAAGTTTTCGACAAATTGGCGGATATAAAGGTTCATCTCATCGCCAATCCCGCCTACTATAAAATCCACTATAAACGGATCAATCAATTGGTCGATATCCTAAGTAAGGGAGATCCCGATGAGTAGAGCCATTGAACTGAACCGAAAGACTAAAGAGACCGATATCACCCTCCTTCTAGGGCTGGATGGCCCCCGGGGAGCCGAACTGGACCTGGGGCTGCCCTTTTTCGAGCACATGCTCAACGCCCTGGCCTTTCACGGCGGTTTCCGCCTTAAAATCACCGCCCGGGGGGACATTGAGGTGGATCCCCACCACCTGGTGGAAGATCTCGGCCTTGTCCTGGGGGATGCCTTGACCCGGCTCCGCAGCGACAAAGTCCTGGCCCGGTTCGGCCATGCGGTGATTCCCATGGATGAGGCCCTGGCGGAGGTTACCGTCGACGCCTCGGGACGGCCGTGTCTTGTCTACCAGGCCGCCTTTCCCCAGCCCCTGGCGGGAGGGTTCGACCTGGCCCTGATAAAAGAGTTTCTGGTAGCCCTCAGCGTCAAAGGGGGCCTCAATCTTCACGCCTCCTGCCGGTACGGAGATAACAGCCACCACATGGCGGAAGCGCTTTTTAAAGCCCTGGGAAGGGCCTTGGCCGCCGCTTATACCCCCGGTTCCGACCAGTCGGTCCTTTCAACCAAGGGCAGTTTGGAGTAGAATTTGTATAGTTATGGAGTTAGTAGAGCATTTTGCTTGATTTATGGGTCGAGATTGTCTATGATGGTCATCAGATGAAGACGCCCAGGCAAAACCTGGAAGAGCTGATGCCTTCCCAGGGATTCATCAAGACAACCAGCCCCCGGGTCACGGGCTTAACATCGGAACAACGGATCTTGTTGATTCGAAAGGGCAATGAGTTTTTCAATGCCGGGGATGTGACACAGGCCAAAAAGATCTTTCTGGCCACGGGATATTCGGACGGATTGATCCGTCTGGGAGATTATTATAGGAAAAAGAATGATCCTTTTGAGGCTTTACGGCTTTATAAACTAGCGCCGGCTCCGGAAAAGGCCGAAGAAATTATCGAAAAAATGGCCCTAACCCTTAGGAATATGATGCAGAGTCAGGATTAGGTTAACATTCCATTTAAAATTTAGTATATTTTACAGGGGCTATTTCAAATTTTACCAGAACAGGGAGGATAGATGGATTTAAACGAAAATCAAGTTGATGAATACGGAAAACGGGTTCATGGCGCCACGGAAAAACAGAATGAAATTTCCGAACTCTCCAAAAAAGGTTACAGGCTTCTCAAAGAAAACCGGATAAGGGAGGCGGAGGCTTGTTTTCTGTCCATCCTGGAAGAAGTTCCCGATAACAATTACGCCCTGGTGGGAATGGGTGATGCGGAAAGAAAAAAGCATCAGTATAAATCCGCCATAAAGTACTACATGACCTGCCTCGAGCACCATCCCGGAAATAACTACGCCCTCTTCGGACTGGCGGACTGCCACAAGGCACTGAAACAGTACAGCCAGGCGATTAAAATCTGGGAGAAGTATCTTCTCTACGATAATACCAACATCACCGTTTTGACCCGGGTGGCCGATGCCTACCGGAAGGTCAAGGACTTTGAAAAATCTAAAGAGATCTATCTCCAGGTCTTGGAGATGGAAAAGGATAATCCCTATGCCCTGATCGGCATAGGACACCTCTACTACGATTTCCGGGAGTACGCCGACGCCATGCACTACTGGGAGAGGATGCTGGAAGTAACCCGGGACAATGTGGACATCCGGGTTCTCACCAGCCTGGGGAACTGTCACCGCAAACTGAAAACCTTTGAAAAGGGCCTGGTCTACTTCAAAATGGCCTACGACGCCCAACCCCGGAACTTTTACGCCCTCTTCGGGCTGGCCGACTGTTACCGGGGTCTGAACCGTCAGTCTGAATCCCTGGTGTACTGGAAAAAGATTCTGGAGATGGATCCCCAGAACAAGGTCATCTTGACCCGGGCGGGAGACGCCTACCGGCATATGGAAGAATGGGACGAGGCGGAGGCTTTCTACCGCCAAGCCCTGAACATAGAGATGGATGTCTACGCCGTCCTGGGACTGGCTTTGATCAACAAAGCCAAGGGCCACTACACCGAAGCGGTGGAAAGCATGCAGAGCCTGATTCAGAACGATCCTAAGAACCAAAGGCTTTACCTGGAAATTGCCGAATGCTACGTAGCCCTGGAAGACCCCCACGCCGCGGTACTAACCCTTCAGGAGTACCAGAAACTGGGGCTCCGGGATGCTCAGATATCGGAATTTCTGGAAGAACTGCGGCAGGGTAACGGCTAATTACATGGAAGCCATGACCGGCCTCTTCCCCGAAGAGATCGCCGCCGTTTTTCATCTTAAGCCCTCCTTTCGGGGAGGGCAGATTTTTTCCTGGATCCACCGGGGCGCCGCCTCCTTCGACGAAATGACTAGCCTGCCGAAACTCCTGGCGGAAGAGCTGAAAGCCAAGACCCCCCTCTACTCTACCCGTCTAGAATCACAGCATCCCGACCCCGACGGAACGGTCAAGCTCAGGATCGGGACCAGCGACGGCTTGGTGGTGGAAGCGGTGCTGCTGAAGGACCGGGAAGGCCGGCTTACCGCCTGCCTTTCCTCCCAGGCGGGCTGCGCCATGGGGTGCCGATTTTGCCGTACCGGTGAGATGGGCTTGAAACGCGACCTCACCGCCGCCGAGATGGTGGAGCAGTTTCTTTGGATGGAGCGGGAACTGGGAGAAATCTCAAACGTTGTCTTCATGGGGATGGGCGAACCCCTGGCAAACTTC
>CAYYNJ010000005.1:29051-29574 GCA_964472775.1 uncultured Spirochaetaceae bacterium | reverse complement strand
ATCGTCCGCATCCACACGGGCAAACCGCATCAAATCCGGGCCCAAGCGGCCCATCACGGGCATCCCCTGGCGGGGGATGTCAAATACGGGGGGTCACCCCGGCCCGGAGGTTTTCGGCTCCACGCCTGGCGTCTCCTAGATCCGGAGAGCCCCCCCCTCTTCCCCCCCCTGAAGGCGGATCCTCCCGATGGTTTTTTCGGACCGCTTAAGGGGCCCCTGCTTCCCCGCGAGCTGTTAAACCGGGCGGAAAAGAAACTCCGGGCCCCAAAGGCGAAAGATTTTTTCCCCTTCCCCCTTGGAAAGGGCGGCTCCGGTGAGTAGAATCACGGCATGAACAAATTCTTTCGCCATCTTAACTGGATGCTCAAGGGTATCCAGGTATTTGCCCTGGTGGGGCGGAGCGGCACGGGCAAGAGCTTTCGTGCAAAGCTGGTGGCTCAGAAATACGGCATCGATGTGATAATCGATGACGGCTTGCTGATCCACGACCAAAAGATCATTGCCGGTAAAACTGCGAAAAAAG
>CAYYNJ010000005.1:13563-29041 GCA_964472775.1 uncultured Spirochaetaceae bacterium | reverse complement strand
TAACACAAGCGACAACGATCGCCTGATAGCCGAGGCGACGCAAAGCATGTGGCAAAAGGCGTTGGCCGCTAAAAAAGAAACCGCCTTCTTAGGAGCCATAAAAACGGCACTGTTCGATGACCCGGAACATCTCCACGAGGTTCGAAACGCCCTCAAAGAGATATCCTTCAAACGCATCCTGATTCTGGGAACCTCGGAAAAGATGGTGAGGAAGATTGCGGACCGGCTCCATCTCCCTGATTTAGAGAAGGTTATCAACATCGAAGAGATAGCCAGCCAGGAGGATATTGAAACAGCCCAGCATTTTCGAAAAACCGAAGGGAAACACGTCATACCCGTTCCCGCGGTGGAAATCAACCGGAAGTACAGCCATATTTTCTACGATTCCATCAGGGTTTTTATCAAGCAGGGGCTCTTCGGCAAGGGAAAGGCCAAGTTTTTCGAAAAAACCGTGGTACAGCCCGATTTCGGCAACGGCGGTAAGGTAACTATCTCGGAAACGGCCCTGACCGAAATGGTCCTGCACTGTGTGGATGAATACAACGACTCCATCACCGTAAAGAAGGTCAGCCTCCGGGACGGCCCCAATGGGTTTCGCCTGATCATTTATATTCAAATTCCCTTCGGGATTCAGATGTCCGGAGACCTTCACGATCTGCAAAACTACATCGTGGAAAGTCTTCAGCGATACACGGGAATCATCATCGAACGGGCGGAAATCAGGATAGATAAGATTTCTTCCTAAAAAAAACGATTTGACACAGTCCATCCCCCCTCTTAATATCAATAATAGGAGGAATGATAAAATAGGTTTGTGCCTTTTATCATTCTGGAGAAGAAAAGCAGAGCTTTTCTTCTCCTTATTCTCACCATCCATGGTTCGCGGCTCACGCCGTGTTTTTATTAGGAGAAGACATATGAAAAAAGCCCTCATTCTTATACTGATAATCCTAACGGCGGGAATGGCCGTCGCCCAGACCTCCCACATGGCCGAAAGCAGCTATTATCGGGTCTATTCCGACGTCAGCCCCGCCCACGCCAGAGAAACGGCGGTTAAACTGGATGCCTTTTTTTCCTTCTACAGCCGGTACTTCCATTTTGATTCCACCGAGTTGACGGATAAACTTACCTTCAAGGTCTTCATGGAAAAAGACTCCTTTGATACGTACCTGCAAAATGTTATTCAGGAAACCCGGGATTCTTTTGTGTTCCTGCAGTACACCACCCCGGAAAAAAATGAACTGGTGGGGTTTCTGGGAAACGACACTCAGACCTACAACACCTACCTGTCCCACTATTCCCTCATTCAGTACATCAAAAGCTTTGTTCCTAATCCCCCGCTCTGGCTTCAGCTTGGTTTTGCCGTCTACTTCGAAAAAAGCAGCTACGATCCCAACCAGGAAACGGTGGTTTACCATGAAAACCTGGACTGGCTGAACACCCTCAAGCGTTCCATGACGGGTTTAGACTCGGTTGATCCCTCTCAGATGGTGTACGCCCTGACCAACCTGCTCACCCTGGAGCCCGACTCGCTGCAAGACAACCTGGAAGACGCCTACGCCCAATCCTGGGGGCTGGTCTACTTTCTGATTAACTCACCCAACCCCGCTTACAACCGGATCCTGTGGGATGCCATCTCCCTCCTCGACCCCGCCGCGGCCCGGAAAGACAACGAGATTAAAGTGTTTACCGCGGCTTTCGGATGGGTCACCAAGGCGGCGCTTATTTCGGATTTTTATGATTTCATCAGTCAGACCTTAACCTTCCCCGAACTTGTTCGCAGCGGCATGTCCAGCTACAGCTTACAGCGCTATGATGAAGCCCTCGATTATTTCCAAAGGGCCGCCGTCCTGCGGGAGAATGAGTCGATTCCCCATTATTACCAAGGTCTGATCTTCTACGCCACCATGGACTATTCCAAAGCTCAAACCCAATACCAACAGGCCCTGAACAAAGCCGGAGATCCCGGGCTTACCTACTACGCCATGGGGGTAAATGCCTACGCGGCGGGAAAATTAAGTGATGCCAAGGTTTATCTACAGAATTCCTTCCAGGCTGATCCGGAGGGTCACGGGGAAAGGGCTTTTGCCCTGTTGTCCCGGATTGAAGGCGCCGAAAACGCCTCCGCCGGGAACGGCCAGTAGGAGATTCGTCAGGCGGTCTGGTTTTCCGGATCGGGACGCTGCCCGTGTTCGGGGTTTCTTTTTTCCGAAGCCCCGGACCGGCTCCGGCTGGTCCGCCGCCGTTTCTTTTTCCGCGTCCGGGGAGCATGGAGACCCCACAGGGTAAACAGCTCTCTCACCGCCCCCTCCACGTCCTTGTTGGGAGGGGTAATGGGGGCAAATTTTTCCTTCATCGCCTTAAACGTTTCCAGAAATAGAAATTCACTGACCCTCACGGCATCCCCGGGAGATAAAAACGGCTCCATGGCATAGGCCAGCATGGTGCTTCGGGGTGTTTCATCCTGGGAGGCATTAACCGCATCATCCAGCAGGGCCAGGCTGGCAAGCCAACGGTCCCTCAGGGGCTGCCCCTCCTTTCCGGTCATGGCGGCGTTCATTCCCGGCAGCATGTGGGCCAGGATGCCGTATTTCAACAGGGCGTCAAAAACCCCCCGGGAATTACCGCACTGCAAAATTTTAAAGACCTCTTCGGTGAGACGGCTGGAGGGACAGCGGCTTATCTCCTGGGCATATTTGCGTACCGCCCTCTTGAGCCAGAAGGGCATGGAAAAACCGGAATTTTCCGCATATTTTACCGCCCGGATCAGCCGCACCGGATCGTCGATGAAGGTTTTGTCCAATGGAATCAGGGACTCCATTTTTCTCTCTTGGATGTGTTTGTAACCGTCCACGTAGTCCAGGACGTATTCATCGTTGGGAGAGTAGTAGAGGGCATTCAGGGTAAAGTCGCGGCGTTTTACATCGTCTTCGATGGTTCCGAAAATATTGTTGTTGGCTCCGCCTACCTCGTTGGATCGAAAGGTGGATACCTCGATAATCTTCGGCCCGAAAAAGATGTGGACCAGTTGAAATCGGCGGCCGATGATCCGGGAATTCCGGAACAACCTTTTGATCTGCTGGGGCTGGGCATCGGTGGCGATATCAAAATCCTTGGGAATCTTTCCGATGAGAAGATCCCTCACCGCTCCGCCCACCAGATAGGCGTCAAATCCGGCGTTGTTCAGCCGGCGCATTATTTTCAGGGCATCCCT
The DNA here is from genome assembly GCA_964472775.1 of uncultured Spirochaetaceae bacterium. Classification (GTDB taxonomy): domain Bacteria; phylum Spirochaetota; class Spirochaetia; order UBA9216; family UBA9216; genus CAYYNJ01. The sequence continues at coordinate 25,827 of CAYYNJ010000005.1, read as the reverse complement.
ATCGAGCTGCCGCTTATCAATCTTGTGTTCCTCCGGGGTGTAGAGGGAGGCTACTTTTATTCTCTTACCTTTTTCGTTAGTACCATATCTGATCAGCAAAGGGGACCTTCTCTTATCTCAATAAATTAAGTTTTACTCGTGTTTAACCGCAATCATCACTTTATTTATATATCGGGAAGAGTAAAATTTCAAGGGAATCACTCAGGAAGCACAGAATCATGGGTGAACAACGCCGGGCTTTCCGGAGGCTTGTTTTTAAAAACCTTCCCTTGTTATTCTTTTCGGTTTCAGGCATATTACAAAGACCACCGAAAACTGAGGAGCTTGTCATGTCTGATATTATCTCACCCCGGGTCTTGAAAGGTTTCCGGGACGCCCTTCCCTCTCTGGAGATCAGCCGGAAAGAACTGCAGCGGAGTCTAGAGCAGAGCTTCGAGAATTTCGGCTTCGTCCCCATCGATACGCCGGTGTTAGAATACCGGGAGGTTCTCCTAGGCAAGGGAGGCGGTGAAACAGACAAACAGGTTTACGCCTTTCAAGATCACGGGAACCGGGATGTGGCCATGCGGTTTGATCTAACCGTTCCCTTTGCCCGTTTCATGGCCGCCCATGCCTCGGAACTGATTCTTCCCTTCAAAAGGTATCATATTGCCAAGGTTTGGCGGGGAGAAAATACCCAGAGAGGCCGGTACCGGGAATTCTATCAGTGTGATTTTGACATTGTTGGCACCGACTGCGCCGCCGCAGATTTTGAAATTCTCTTCATGATCAGAAACAGCCTGGAAGAGCTGGGGGTGAACCGGTTCCGCATCCACCTGTCCCACCGGGGCATCTTCAACGCTTTCCTCGAAAAACTCGGCCTGGCCGAGGAGGGAGTGGAAATCTTAAGAACCGTGGACAAATTAGCCAAGCTGGGGGAGAATAAGGTGAAAGAGCTCCTGGAACCCCTGGCGGGCCCGGAAAAAGGGTCTCTCATCCTTGAGTATATCCGGGCCGAAAAAACAGCCATGGCTACCCTGGATAAGCTCTCCCGGCTGGTGGGAGAAGAGAATCCCCATATCCGACGCATCCGGGACCTGTTGGATTTGGCGGAGCAGACAAACATTGAAGATATGGTGATCCTTGATCCTGCCATTACCCGGGGTCTTGATTACTACACCGGGGTGGTTTATGAAACCTTCCTGACCGATCTTCCCGAACTGGGTTCGGTCTGTTCGGGGGGCCGCTACAACAACCTGGCGGGCCTTTATACCAAACAGGAACTGCCCGGGGTGGGCGCTTCCATCGGTTTGGACCGTCTTTTGGCAGGCTTGGAAGAATTGGGCAGCCTGTCCGGCAAAGAAACCACCACCCAGGTCTTGGTTTTTAACATGGACGATCGGTTGATGGGTCACTACTTCTCCCTGGCCCGGGAACTGCGGAACCAGGGGATAGGCACGGAAATTTTCCTCGAATCGAAAAAGATGAATAAACAGTTTCAGTTTGCCGAGCGTAAAAGAATACCCTGGGCGCTGATCTGCGGCGACGATGAAAAGAAAGCGGGAAAGGTGAATCTTAAAAACCTGGTGAGCCGGGAAAGCCATGAGGCCATTTCCCTTGAGGAGGCTTTAGGTATTCTCGGCGCTTGAATGCTGTTAAGGCCTAACCACAGGCCGAAAAAACCGGGGACCCTAGGGTTTCCCCGGTTTTACGGCGGTTTCGGCCCCTTTACTCCCCGAACCTGCGGGGGAAGAAACCTTTTCAGCCTTATCTCCGGACGAACCGGAGGAGGATGAATCCGCCGACCCTCCGGTTGACGAGGATTCGGCGGCCTTATCCTTTGCCGAGGTCTGATGAGATCCGGCCCCCTTAGAACCCGATTTATTATCGGTTACGTAGAAACCGCTGCCTTTAAAGATGATTCCCAGTCCGCCGCCTATGAGCCGGCGGACCGGTCCGCCGCAGTGTTCGCAGGATTCGATCGGATCATCCGACATATTCTGAAAAACTTCAAATACACGGCCGCACTGGCTGCACTCGTAGTCGTATGTTGGCACTTTGTTTCTCCCGTTAGAGTGTAGGCCGCCGCCCTGCAAAGCTTGTGTTCAAGCCCGGGGGAACGGTTTAAAAATATTTCTTTTGAGAAAGTATAATAAAAACGGCCCCTGGGTGACAAGGGGCAGCGGCAGTATTAGACCAACCGCACCGGGATCTTTCGTTCAGACAGCTCTTTCTTGATGGATTGAACGGTATATCCGCCGAAATGCACCATGGAGGCCACCAACGCCGCATCGGCACGGCCCCTGGTAAGAACCTCCGACAGATGTTCGGGAATTCCCGCCCCGCCGGAGGCTACCACGGGAACCCCCACCCCGTCGGAGATCATCCGGGTCAGATTAATCTCATAACCGTCTCTGGTTCCGTCGGCATCGATGGAATTAAGGACAATCTCTCCGGCCCCCAGTTCCTCCGCCCGCCGGGCCCAGGCCAGGGCATCCCAGTCGGTGGGGGTCCGGCCCCCATTAATCACCACCCGGTATCCGCTGGGCATGGCGGTATCGGCCAAGGCATCCATCCCTAGAACGATGCACTGATTGCCGAAGAGACGGGCTCCCTGGCTGATAATTTCAGGATTTTTCACCGCCTGGGAGTTTACCGAAACCTTCTCGGCTCCCGCCAGCAATACCCGGCGCATGTCCTCCACCGAGGCAATTCCGCCGCCCACACAGAAGGGAATAAATACCTGCCGGGCCACCTGCCGAACCACATCAATCATGATCCCCCGATCCTCCGCGGAAGCGGTGATATCGTAAAACACCAGCTCGTCCACCCCTTGACGGTAGTACTCCCGGGCCATTTCCACGGGATCGCCGATATCCACATTTCCCTGGAATTTGATGCCCTTGGTGGTTTTTCCTTCTTTCACATCGAGACAGACGATGATTCTTTTTTCCAGCATAAGCGCCCCTAGAGTTCCAAATAATTCCGGAGCATCCGCAGCCCCGGCTCCCCGGATTTCTCGGGGTGAAACTGGGTGGCCATGACGTTGTCCCGGGCCACCGCACAGACGAAGGGTGTCATATAATCCGATAGGGCCAGTACATCCGAACCTTCGGCGGGATCGGGATAATAGGAGTGGACGAAGTAAAAGGAGGCTCCCTGGGGGATCCCCCGAAAAAGGGGATGCTCGGCCCCCTCCACACGGTGTACCTGGTTCCATCCCATGTGGGGCACCTTATAAACCCGGCCTTCGCCGTCTTTCTGCCCCCGGGGGAAAAGCCGGACCCGGCCCGGCAGGATCCCCAGGGTGGGGGTATCCCGCTCTTCGCTGAAGTCAAAGAGAAGCTGACACCCCACACAAATACCCAACAGCAAGCGGCCCGACCGGGCCCATTCCTGAAGAAACGGCCCCAATCCGGTCCGGGATAGGACCTCCATGGAAGCCCCTGCGTCTCCCACCCCCGGGAAAATCAGTCTCTCACAGCCCCCCAGGGCCGCAGGATCCTGGGATACGAGAAAATCCGCCCCCAGATGCTCCAGGGCGGTCTCCACGGACCGCAGGTTCCCTGCGTCATAGTCTACCACTCCAACTTTCTGCATCATCATCCCCCTGCGGTTACGGTAAAGCCAGGCTTTGGCGCATAACCTCTTTCATCATGTCCGAAAATTCCTGGTTGGAAAATACAAGCTCCCCCAGAGTCAGTTCGGCGTTCCTCCGGTTCACCCTGGTTTGTTTGAGCCGTTCTAAGAAAAGACCGGTCCACTGTACACCCGACGGATCATTGCCGCCGGTCTCCCGGGAAGTCCGGAGGAAAAGGAGTTTCAGGGTGGTTCCTAAAACCCTAGCCTGCCCCTCCTCCTCAAAAAACAGAACCAGTGAACCCCGCCACTCTTCCGCCTCCCTATCCAGTCTCAGGATCCAGCAGGTAAGATTGACCCCCGGCGGAATGGGGAAAAAGGCTTCCATCAACCCGCTCCCGGGGGCCCATAAAACCGCGCTGCCTTCTCCCAGGGACCGCTCCATGTCCCGGGGGAACACCCCGCCGGTTTCCGGGGAAAGCAAACCGTTTTCCCGGGCCCGCAGCTGATCCATCCCCCCCCGGGAATAATAAAGCCGGTGTCCGCCGGTAAAGGCGATCTGGCCTCCCTGGGAGTCCTCCCACCAGTCCCCCTGATCACTTTTATTCCATTCACGGCTGAAGGTAAGCCCCAGGGATGATTTAAACCGAGGGACATCCCCCTCGAAGACGATCAGGGGTGATCCTTCCCCCGGGGCTGGCAGAGCCCCCCAGAGGCGGACCCCTTTCTGCCAGGTTTTAACGATCACCCCCGGCTGCTCCTGCTCGATCAAAAGCTCGGTGACCCCGCCGCCGCCGTCGGCAATATCCAGGGAAAAATAGAGGGGATATCCGCCGGGAAGAACCTTGGTTACCGGAATCTCCTCGGAGGGCCCCAGGGTGCGGCAGCCGTTCAAAAGAAGAAGGCCCCCTACCAGAATGAGTATTCCGGTAAAGGGCCCGACACCGAGGAGTCTTCTCATGTCCCCCTAGGCCTTTTCGAGAAAGAGATCGATCTCTGTGTCGCCGCATTCCACCTTCAGCTGCCCCGGCCGGTTTTTCCAAACCAGGGATTCCGCCAGGGTTTCCGAGGTCAGATATTCCTGGAAGGCCGTCACCGCCTCTCTGACCTCCGGACCAGCCTCAAGGAAGAGATTGATACGGTCCGACACATCTAAGCCGGTTTCTTTCCGCAGATTCTGCACACTCCTGATGATGTCCCGAACCAGACCTTCTTGCCGGAGTTCTTCGGTGATCTCAGGATCCAATGCCACCGTCAAGGCTCCTTCATTGAGGACCTTCAAGTTTTCCTTCTCGAACCGCTGGACCAGGATGCTCTCTTCGGTCAGTTCCAGCGGCAGCTCCGGCAGATCGATGTAGAGGGTGTTTCCTTCCAGGAGGGACTGAATTTCCTGAGGGGTCAGTTCCTCGATCCGGGAGGCGGCGGCCTTCATGTTTTTGCCCAGCCGGCTTCCCAGAACCTTAAAGTTGGCCTTGGCCTTGTACTCCACCAGATCTTCTTCGTTTTCCCGGAGCAGTACCTCTTTAACATTCAGTTCTTCCCGGATGATCTCTTCCATCTCCCGGAGGATTCTCTTGTCGTGATCGCTCTTGGTGACCATATGGATCGCCTTCAGGGGCTGACGGGTCTTCAGGGAGTGAATCGCCCGGAGGGCCCGCCCCATGGAGACCGCCTGTTGGGTGACCTTCATCTTTTCTTCCAGCTCAAGGTCCCTCAGGGCCGGATCCGCCGCAGGGAAGTCGGAGAGATGGACCGATTCGGGAGAATCGGGTTGCCGCAGGTTACGGTAGATCTCTTCGGTGATGAAGGGAACAATAGGAGCGGCCACGTGAACCAGGGTCATCAGCACCGCATAGAGGGTCTGATACGCCTGGTCTTTATCAAGGTCGTTCTCGGAACGCCAGAACCGGCGCCGGGACCTTCGGATATACCAGTTATTCAGGTTGTCTATGAAGGCCACGATGGGACCGATGGCCTTCTGAAGCTCGTAGGCTTCGATCTGTTCGGTGAATTCTTCCACCAGTTTGGCCATTTCCGACAGTATCCAGCGGTCCAGGGGATTTTCCGGATTCTCCGGCGCTCCCTTCGGATTGACACCGTCGATGTTGGCGTAGGTGACGTAGAAGCTGTAGGAGTTCCACAGGGGAATCAAGATTCCTTTCAGAACCTCTTTGACCCCCTCGTCGGAGTATTTCAGGTCCTCCGCCCGCACCACCGCGGAATTCATCAGGAAAAGCCGCAGGGCGTCGGCGCCGAATTCGTTCATCACCGCCACGGGGTCGGAGTAGTTTCGCTCCGATTTGGACATCTTCTTACCGTCTTCCGCCAGGACCAGACCGTTGACCACCACATTTTTGAAGGCGGGTTTGTCGAAGAGGGCCGCCGCCAGGATGGTCAAGGTATAAAACCAGCCCCGGGTCTGATCAAGCCCTTCAGAGATAAAGTCGGCGGGAAAGTTGGCTTCAAAATGCGCCTTGTTTTCGAAAGGATAGTGGTTCTGGGCGTAGGGCATGGCTCCCGATTCAAACCAGCAGTCCAGTACCTCGGGAACCCGCTTCATGGTGCCGCCGCAGGAACAGGGATAGGTTACCTCGTCGACGAAGTGCTTATGCAGATCCGTCATGGTCTTGCCGGATTTCTCCTTCAACTCTTCCCGGCTGCCAATACACTCGGTCTCCCCGCAGCTGTCGCACTTCCAGATGGGGATGGGATTCCCCCAGTAACGGTTCCGGCTGATGGCCCAGTCCCGGGCGTTTTCCAGCCACTTGCCGAACCGGCCGGCCTGAAGGTGGTTGGGAACCCAGTAGATCTGGTTGTTGGCCCCCAGCATCTTGTCTTTCACCTTGCCGATGTCCACAAACCAGGAGGAAATGGCCCGATAGATCAGGGGGCTCTTACAACGCCAGCAGTGGGGGTAACTGTGGAGGTAGTTATCCCTTTTTACCAATTTCCCCTCTTCCTTAAGCCGGGCGATGATGTCCTTGTCGGCATCCTTGACAAACCGGCCTTGAAAATCGGAAACCTCGGGGGTGAACTTACACTCTTCATCCACGGGACAGACCGTGGGGACATCGGTGCCTTTGAGGGTATTATAGTCGTCTTCACCAAATCCGGGGGCGGTATGGACGATACCCGTACCGTCTTCGGTGGTGACGTAATCGGCGGAGAAAACCTTGAAGGCCCCTTTTTCGGCGGCGTCGGCGAAATAGGGAAACAGCGGCTCGTAGGAAAGACCGATGAGGTCGCGGCCCTTCTTCTCCCATACCACCTGGTATTCCCCCTCTTCCTTGTAGTAGGCGGAGAGCCGTTCTTTAGCCAGAATGTACCGTTCTTCCCCGTCCTGTACCTGAACGTAGGTAATTTCGGGTCCCACCGCCAGGGCCAGGTTGGAAGGCAGGGTCCAGGGAGTGGTGGTCCAGGCCAGGAAGAAGGTTTTATCATCATCCAAAAGCCGGAACTTGACGGTGATGGCAGGATCGTGAACGTCCTTGTATCCCCCCAGGTTCAGCTCATGGTTGGAAAGCACGGTGGAACAGCGGGGACAGTAAGGGAGGATGTAATGCCCCTCGTAGAGAAGCTCCTTCTCCCAAAGCTGCTTTACCACCCACCAGATGGATTCCATATAATCGGCATCCATGGTCTTATAGTCGTGGGCAAAATCCACCCAGCGGCCCATGCGGGTGACGATATCTTCCCATTCCTTGGTATAACGGAGGACGATGGAGCGGCACGATTCGTTGAACTTAGCCACACCGAAATCTTCGATTTCCTTCTTCCCTGAAATGCCCAGTTCCTTTTCCATTTCATACTCCACGGGAAGACCGTGGCAGTCCCAGCCGAACCGGCGGCTGACCTTCATGCCCCGCATGGATTTATAACGGGGAATAATATCTTTGATGGTACCCGGAACAAAGTGGCCGAAATGGGGCAGCCCCGTGGCAAAGGGAGGTCCATCGTAGAAGACATACTCCTCGGCGCCCTCCCGCTGATCAATGGAGCGCTGGAAAATATTCTTCTCCTTCCAGTACTTCAGGATCGCACGTTCCATCTTGGGAAAGTCTACTTTTGGGTCAACGGGATTGTACAAAATATCCTCCAGGTTATTCAGGTATTCAGTTGTATCAGGGTTGTTTCAAGAATCAGAAATGTTGCCCTTAAGTTAATGAAAATAACAAATTCCCGGGAAAGAATAAAGAGGGGTAATCACTTTTCAGTTATTCCAGCGGCGGGGTGAGGAAATCAACCTGGGGGGTCAGCCGGTAGATCACATCCTTCCTCTCCACCATCACCTCCACCTTACGGCTCAGCACCGGATCCTTATGAAGATGGTTGAGCAATTCCCGGGTGGGATTGATGGCCACCGGATGCCCCACCTTCTCGAACATGGTCAAGTCGCCGTTGGTGTCGCCGTAAGCATAGCTGCCGGCAAGATCGATGCCGTATTGTTCCACGAATCGATCCAGGGCCTTCTCTTTACTGGCGGCGTCCCACATCCTTGAGACATCGCCGGTGTAGCGGTCATGGTCATCAAGGAAGTATTTGGTCCCCACGCTGTCGGTGATGCCGTAGCGTTCCGCCATCTTATGGACCAGGTAATCGGGGCTGCCGGAAATGAAAAACACCTTGTGCCCCTGTTCTTTGTGCCAATAAATACGGTTCCGGGTGAACATATAGACCTTATCACCCTTAAGGTTGATGACCTGATTGGTAACAAACTCCATCTTTGATTTGTCCAGACCCCGCAGAGATTCCACGTAGATGTCGGTCAGCTCTAAAAGGTAATCGTCGTAGTTTCCCCTTCGCTTCTGCCAGTTTTGATACGCCGCCTTGATGTTGTTGTGCCAAAGAGCCTGATCGAGCACCTCGTACTTGAGAAGTTTCTTGAAATGTTCAATCAACAGGGAATCCCGGTAGAGGGTTCCGTCGATGTCGAAAAAGGCTCCGTAACTCATGGAGAACTCCTAGGGAAACACGGCGGCGGGGGAACCGAGAATCAGGCGGCCCCGCAGCATTTCTTGTACTTCTTCCCGCTGCCGCAGGGACAGGGATCGTTGCGGCCCACCTTGGGAGCGGACCGAACCACCGTGGAAGGCACGGTCCGGCCGTCCTTATAGTACCACTTCCCGTCGATTTTTTCAAAATCGCTCAGCTCGTGGTGCTCGTTCTTCAAGCCCCCCTGGATATACCGGGCCTTAAATTCGACCTTACCTTCCGCGTCGGAGGAGCCTCCCTCCCGGGTACCCACGATGGTGAGTCCCTCCCACTGGGATTCCCGGGACCACGCGGCGGTTTCCTCCCGGGACAGGTTTTCCCGGCCTTCGGGGGTGTGGCTGTCGATGATAAAATCTATTTCACCCTTAACGTAGGCGGTGTACCGGGCTCTCATCAGGGCTTCCGCCGTGGGGGCGGCGGTCTCACCGGTTATGATCGGCCGGCAGCATTTTTCGTAGGGCAGATTATTTCCACAAGGGCAGTTTGCCATGGTACTTGTCTCCTTAATTCCAACATTTCGACTCTCACTTTCTGTTCCGGTCATACCGGCGTCTTCAAGGCAGCGGTGCCGGCGGCGGTGCCGGCGAGGAAGCCGGTGGAAAAAGCGGCCTGCAGATTATATCCGCCGGTATCTCCATCCACGTCGACCACTTCACCGGCCCAGTATAAACCCGGAACAATCCTCGATTCAAGGGTGGTGGGGTTTATCTCCCCCAAGTCTACCCCGCCGGCGGTCACCATGGCTTCATTCCAGCCCCCCAGCCCGGCGACGGTGAATTCCGCCGCCGTCAGGGACGCTAAGACGGCGGAGAGGGTCTTCTTAGACGTTTCCGCTCCCTTTTGCATACCGTCCGCCCCGGCCTGATCCAGGGACCACTCCACCAGCCGCTTGGGGAGCCCCGGCAGGGCGAGGATATTCGCTAACGTTTTCTTTCCTTCCGCGGCAAGCAGTGCCCCCGCCTGGAGGCGGTAGGCCTGTCCTTCACCGGAAAAATCAATCACCAGCCTATCCTGCGGCAGGATGTCCCGGGAGTTATTGAGTATCAGGGGGCCGGAAAAGCCGCGGTGGGTAATCAGCAAGGCTCCCCGGCGACTAAACAGCCGCCGGGAATCACGGTAGAGGGCCATCTCCGCTTCGGGAAAGCTGAGCCCCGACAGGGTAGAAAGCCCCGGCGTATCCACGGTGACCCCGGTGAGGGCGGGCCGGACCGGAGAGATCCGGTGTCCCAGGGCGGCGGCCAGGGTAAACCCGTCGCCGGAAGACCCGGTCTTCGGATAGGAACGGCCCCGGGAGGCAATGATGACCTTTCGGGCTTCCGCCGGGGGCCCCTGCTCAAACCGAATGGTAAAGCCTTCCTTCCGCGGTTCCAGAGCTACCACCCGCTGCCGGGGAACCATCACGGCCCCCCGCCGCCCCGCCTGATCAACCAGAAGGTTAAGGATATCCATGGCCCGGCCGCTGGCGGGGAAGAGTTTACCCTCGCCGTTGTCGGTGAGGGTCATCCCCCCCTCTTTCAGATACGATATCAGCTTCTGAGGAGGATAAGCGTGGAGGACTTTTTTCATGAAACGGCGGACCCCCTCCCGGGGGCCGTAATGCTCCAGAAAATCTTCCACTCCGCCTAGGTGGGTAACGTTACACTGGCCCGCCCCGGAGAGCAGTAGTTTTCTTCCCGGTTTGGCGTTCTTTTCAAAAATCACAACTTTCCCGCCGGCTCCCCCGGGACCGGACAAAACCGCCGCAGCGGCGAGGGCGGCAAATAATCCCGCCGGCCCCGCTCCCACCACGGCCACCGCCGGTAGGGGCCTATTTTCCGGAGAGGTTATCATGGCGAACCGACTCAGAGAGGATCGGCGATATCCATGACCTTGGTAATGGCCAGGGATTCAAGAAAGCTGTACAACTGAGCGGTGATGCGGCTGATCCGAAAAGATCCGTCCAGCTTGGCCAACTTTTTCTGAAGAAAAAGAATCTTCCCCACCCCCGAACTGTCCACGTAATCGGTGCGGCCCAAATCAAGGGACAGATTGATTATCCCGGAATCCATCAGTTCCATGGCGGTCTGTTTAAGATCCTTGGCCACATCGCCCGCCAAAGAAACACTATCGACAAAGAGCTCGGCCTTGTCACCGGCCTTGGTTACTTTAATATTCACCCATTCCTCCCTAACTCGTTTCTCTCAGGTATCGGCATATTTCCGGGGCTATTTTATTCAGCGGCAGCACCACACTGGCCGCCCCGTACTCATAGGCCTTGCCGGGCATTCCCCAGACCACGCTGGATTCCTCGTCCTGGACGATGTTGTACGCCCCGACATCTTTCATCTCCCTCATCGCCTTGGCTCCGTCCTCGCCCATTCCGGTGAGCATCACCCCCAGGGCATTCTGCCCGGCAAAGTTAGCCGCGGAATTGAAGAGGACCGTAACCGAGGGCATGTGGTAGTTCACCCGGGGTCCGTCTCTCAGTTTTATCAGATATTTAGCGCCGCTGACCTGGATGGAACAGTGCTGATCCCCCGGGGCAATATAGACAAATCCGTTCTGAATCCTCTCTCCCGTTTCGGCTATTTTCACGGTCAGCGGAAGTTCGTTGTTGAGCCTCTCCGCAAAGGCGTAGGTAAATTTCAAGGGCATATGCTGGACGATGACTATCCCGGGGATGTCCACGGGCAGGGCGTGAAGAATTTCCGTCACCGCCGTGGTTCCTCCGGTGGATGACCCGATAACAATGATCTTGTCCGTGGTCTTCCGGGAGGCGGTAAACAGCTGTTCCCGGGACGCCGCCGCCTCGGTGAGCCGCTCGGTTTTCTTTTCATACTGCCGCCGCAATTTCCGGTTCACCCCGGCTCCGGCGGCGCTTTTAATGGCGGCCACCACATCCTGTTCCATCTGGGGCAGGTCAAGAATGTTCTCCGGTTTCGCCAGGACATCGAAGGCGCCTAATTCCAGGGCGTTCAAGGTTATCTGGGCATTTTTTGTGGTGAGAGAAGAGAGAATAATCACCGGGGTGGGCCGGGCACGCATCAGTTTTTCCAAAAACGTCAGGCCGTCCATCCGGGGCATCTCAATGTCGAGCATGATCACATCGACCTTGTTCTTCTTCAGCTTCTCCACCGCGAACAGAGGGTCGTGGGCGGTATCCACCAGCCGCAGGCCCTCGGCACGGTTGATTATTTCGGAGAGAACCTTTCTCACCAAGGCTGAATCATCTACAACTAAAACATCGACCATCAACTCTTCCTTTGATAAACCGTCTTTCCCCGAATGTAAAAGCGGTCCGAGATCCCCGACAGCGACTCACTATGTCCCAGGAAAAGGTAGCCTCCGGGCTTGATGTAGTCGTGAAGCCGGTTGATCAATTCGACTTTAGTATCCTTGTCAAAATATATAATAACATTTCTCAAGAAAATAACATCCATCGGCGGGAGGGAATACTCTTTATCCGAAAGATTCAGGCGGAAAAATTTTACCCGCTTGACCAGTTCCTTTTTCACCTTAACCATCTCCAGCTGGCTCCCGGTCCCGGAGAGAAAGTACCTTTCCAGAAGAGGCCGGGGAATTTTCACCGTATCCTTCCGGGGGTAGACCGCCCGGCTGGCGGTTCTGAGCACTTCGGCGTTGATGTCCGAAGCGTAGAGATTATAGGTGAACCTTCTGCCGGTACGGCGCTGATACTCCAACAAGGTTATCAGGATGGTATAGATCTCCTGCCCC
>CAYYNJ010000005.1:0-13553 GCA_964472775.1 uncultured Spirochaetaceae bacterium | reverse complement strand
GAGGCCGCGGCGGACCAAATATTCAGGGGGCCCCCGGGTCGTTCAGGAAGAACTTGTTCCTGCAAAAAATCAAAGTGATAGGGTTCCCGAAAAAAAAGAGAATAGTTGGTGGATAGGGCATCCACCATTTTCTGGAACTCTTCGGAATCGTTTCCGGCGGTTTTAAGATAGTCGATGTACTCGGCAAAACTTTTCATTCCCAGGAGACGAATCCTCTTAGAGAGCCGTGAGATCACCAGGGATCGCTTTTTTTCGGTCAGATTAATCTTCGCATAGTTGTAAATAATGCGGGAAATATATGAAAACTCTTGATCACTCAATTCGAACATGAAAACAGCTCCCCCGGGGCGGCACGATAGGAATCTTGAGCCCTAGGGCCCCTTCGCTCAAAAGATGGTCACATCTCCCTGTTTCTTCATGGATGATAGCTTCTTCATGTAGCTGCGCTCTTCCGTCAGGGCCTGTTCGATCTCTACCCTTTTAACAAAAACCTTGTTTTCTCCGGTGAGGAAAAAAATTTTCCGGCCGTACCGATCCCCCACGCTTTCGGTGTCGATGGGGATCTGTTCCAGTTTGAGGAAGGCCCGGGCAAAACCTATATTCTTATCCCCCACACTCTCGCTGCTGTCTAACCGGGAAAGGACATTGCCCCCTCCAAAAATTTTGGCCCTCAGGTTTTTTCGTTGGGCTCCCTTTTTCTGCATCTGCGCTACCAGCACTTCCATGGCGGTCACACCGTACCGCATGGACCTCTCCAGCAAAGCATCGGCGGACATATCCATCAGGCTTTCCGCCGAGGGCCCGCCCTTATCCTGGGGCAGCATGAAGTGATTCATGCCCCCCACCTGGTTGATCTGATCATAGAGGCACACGGCCACACAAGATCCGAGAACCGTGGAGATAATTTCCCGCTGGCTGCTCACGTAGCACTCTCCGGCGAAGATGGTTAGTACGGTTTGGCCTATTTTGGCATCAAACTTTCGATACATCGGCGGTAACCACCCCACTCTGCAGGATGCTTTGGATATCCAGGATGAGGGCCACATCGCCGTTACCCAGGATGGTGGCGCTGGATATATGTTCAACCTTCCGGAAATTCCTCTGCAGCGATTTGAGAACAATCTGAAACTGCTCCAGCACCGTATCCACCAGGAGGGCGGCCTTATTCCCGCCGCTGAACACGACGATGAGTTCGGCATCCACGGCGTACTCGATGGCGTGTTCCACCCCTAGAACCCTATGAACCCTCAGGAGGGGGATGTATTCCCCCCGGAAGAAAACCACCTCTCCCCGCCCTGAAATGGTTTTAAGATGTTCTTTCTGGGGCCGGAAGATCTCCAGGATCGAAAGGGTGGGAAGGATGTATTTTTCCATCCCCACACTCACCAGCATCCCGTCCAGGATGGCCAGGGTGAGAGGAAGGTGGAGCCGGAACGAGGTTCCCGCATCCTTCTGAGACTTCAGCTCTATATCGCCGTGCAGTTCGTTGATGGAACTTTTCACCACATCCATGCCCACCCCGCGGCCGGAAAGATCGGTGATCTTCTCTGCCGTGGAAAGGCCGGGGTGAAAAATCAGATTCAGGATTTCCCCCTCCGTCAGGGCCTGGTCTTCCTTGATGATGCCCCTCTCCCGGGCTTTAGAAAGGAGTTTTTCCTGGTCTATCCCGGCTCCGTCATCCTTGACCTCCAGCACCACCTTGCCGCTTTCGATGGAGGCGGAGATGGTGAGCTGCCCCTGGGGAGACTTTCCTTTCCGGATCCGTTCTTCCTCCGTTTCGATCCCATGATCGATACAGTTGCGGACCAGATGCTTCAACGGATCGTTTAACTTTTCAATCATATTCTTATCGAGTTCGGTTTCCTGCCCCGAAACGATAAACTGCACCTGCTTGCCCCGCTCGGTGGCTATATCTCTCACCACCCTCTTGAACCGGTCGAAGGTGCTGCTCAGACTCATCATCCTCAAGGAGGTAATCTGTTCCTGAAGGATCCCGGTGATATTTTTCAGCGAATCGGACACGGCGGAAAAATTGTCATTTATTTCATCTTCATACTCTTCGGTAAGCATGCTGAGCCGGGCTTGGGAAATAAGAAGTTCACTGACGGTGTTGAAGATATTTTCCAGCTTTTCGGTCTGAACCCTGATAAAGGATGAAGCCCCCGCCTCCGGTTCTTTACGGTCGGTGGATCTCCGGCCGAATTTGCGGCGGTCATCTTCCACGGGCACCTGCGTTGCGGCTTCTCCGGGAGCTTTAACCTCCGAACCGGCGAGACTCTCAAAGTCCTTGATGGTTCTCCCCTGGATCCGGTATTCCCCCGGGTCCTGCCCTTGGGCAGCAACAGCCCCCAGATCCACCACCTGTATTTGGCTTTCATCGGCCACGAAGATGAAAATATCCCGCAGGTCTTTCTCGGATTTTTCCGAACTGTAAAAAAGCTGCCATTTGAGGTAGAATTTTTCCGGGTCAAACCGCTCCTCCGGGGGAAACCCGGTCCGGTCTGTGTAGATAAAGAGAATCTCCCCGGCCTTCTTCAAATCAGAAATAAACATGGCCGGATCAATTCCGGTGGCGAAAATTTCGGGATAAAAATCAAGGCTGATGTAGAAGAAATTCCGGGTCTTCCCTGAGGCCGGGACATCCTGGTCTTCTCCGGGCATGGAAGTGCCTTTTTTAAGCGCTTCGATGATCTGTCCTATTTTTTCCATGGTTCCGGCGGTCTCAATTCCCTGGTTGGAATCGGCCTCTTCACGAATATTGGCAATCATCAGCTTAATGATGTCCAAAGACTCAAGGATGAGGGAAATATGATCTGGTTTTACCTTCAATTCACCGCTGCGGATATATTCAAAGAGATCTTCCACCAGGTGGGTAAAGTCTTTGATTCCTGAAAAGCCCGCCAATCCGGCACCGCCCTTGATGGAGTGAATGGCCCTAAACGCCTCATTGATGGTGTTCTCATCGCCGGGATCTTGTTCGATGCTGATGATGGCGTTCTCAAGGATGACCAGATTCTCTTCCGCTTCCTGTATGAATATCTCGTGCAGCGACTTGTTCATTTCTGCCTACTCCCCGGTAAACCGTTTCATCAGCCCCACCAGCTGTTCAGGATCAAAAGGTTTGACGATCCATCCGCTGGCTCCTGCATTTTTCCCCTCCATCTTCTTAGATTCCTGCGACTCGGTGGTAAGAAAAAGGATGGGGGTAAATTTAAACGAGGGAAGTTCCCGTACCTTTTTGATAAGGGTGATACCGTCCATGTTGGGCATATTTACATCGAAGAGAAAAACATCAATAGTTCCGCCGTAGGATTTAACTTTATCCAGGGCAATAACCCCGTCTTCGGCCAATTCCACCTTATATCCACCCTTTTCCAGGGTGTACTGAATGGAAGCCCTGGCGGTGGGGGAATCATCTACCACAAAAATCGTTTTCATTGCACAACCTCATCAATATATTCGTTTAAATTAAGCAGAGACGCCAACTGGCTTAGCCTCTCAGAACGTCCGGTTACTAAAACCTTACCCTGGGAATCCTCTGCGATTTGACATACATAGAGAAACATCTGCATCCCCGCCCCGTCCGCGGCGTTCACTTCGCCGAAATTGATCCGGACGGTATCCTCGTCGGATTGTGAAAGAATCCGGTGTATTTTCTCCCACTCCCCGCTGACATTCATGATTCTCAGATCCGATCCAACATTCAGGTCTCCACCCATACAATTCCTTCCTCTAAAAAAGAGTTATACTGTTTCCCGACGAGCCTTCGATTTCAAGCTCGCTGATTTCATTGGCCAGGGTCGTCCGTTCCGATTCGACCGTGCACTTCTGTACAATTTTCTGGATGATAAGATCCTTGAAAAGGCATTCCTCCAAAGGCACCGGGCCTCCCATCTCTTCCAGTTCAGCCTCCACCCCTATCCGGATATCGGAACAGACATGCATCTTGCCGTCAATCTGGTTAACCAAGTCCTTAACATTTTTAAAAAGGCTGATATGCTTACCCAGATAATCGAAAAGTTCGATGGTGATGCTGATAACCTCTTCGTAATTCCTGACAAAGACTTCTTCGGTGTTTTCTATGATTTTAAGGGACCTGGTCATCCCTTCTTGGATTTCTTCATGCTTCAGCCGCTCTTCCCGCAACGCCGCTTCGCTCTGGAACAGTTTATCCTGTACCAGGTTCTGGGAGAGGAACACGTCGTTGACTATCTCCGACAGCTCCAGAAAGGAATCCTGCGAAAGGGTGCCGGAGCTTTTACGGTCATTCAAGGAACTCACGTTCAGTCCGTACCGGGCCTGTTCGATCTTTGCCAGAACCAGCATATTGCGGATGGAATCGACCCGGGGGAGAAATTTTTCGGCTATCTGTTTAACCCTGTCCACTTCCCCCTTGATGTCCCGGAAGAGCCTGAGCAGATCCTCCTTCATCTTCATGCTCTTGTCGAACCCGTCGATGATGCGGCTTATCATTTCCACGGGAGTTTTAAAAACGAGTTTAACGATGGAGTCTTTCTCTAGACTTCCCCCGCTGTTGTTGTCCACCAGCTGAAGGATATGCAGCCGGTCCTGATTAATATCGTTGATGGCCTCGGACATCTGATCAAACTCGTTTTGGAGTCCTTCGATCATGGTAAGAATCTCGTTGTTCAACCGGACCAGCTGTTTTTCCACCACCGTAAGCAGATGCTTCAGCACCGTATAGAGGCTGCGGGCTTCGAAGGATCCCCTTCCCGGCTCTCCCCCGGAAGGCAGAAAGTCAGCCTCATCCAGGGCGGTCCTTTCTACCACCATGAGGATATCCTCCATGGCTTCGGTGATGTGCTGAAGCTGCTGCTGAATAATATCCTGGGTCTGAAGGCCCACCATGATCCGGGAGGTGGGTTCCTTCACCGAGCCTATCCTTTGGAGAAGGTCGTCCAGGAGGAGGGAAAAGTTTGAAACGCTCTTATTGGTCTGCTTTATCAAGGCATCGGAGCTTTCGGTGACATTACTGATCTGCCCCACCACGTACTCTTCATACTGGGAAACCATTTCAATGAAGCTCTTTATTTCCCCGTCTGCTTCATCACTGACATGGCGGATTTCGGCGGTTCCCCCGGCGATCTCTTCGGAAAGCCGGATAAATTCTCCGGAGATAACCTGATACCCCCGCCCGTCGGATCCGGCTTTCATGGAGTAGAGGATGGAATTGATGGCAAAAACCTTCAGGTTATCGGAGATATCCGTGATCGCGTCGATTCTTCGAAGCGAGGAAGAGGATGATTCGATGGATTCCTTCAGGTCTTCAAAAATTTCTTTATCCAACCGGTCGGTCTCGATAAAATTCTTCAGGCTTATCTGGAGCTGCCGGTAAAACTCTTCCAGCTCGGCCTTGACCCCCCGGGCTTCTCCGGTAACGTCATTCTCGGAAGAAATAAAATTGAGGAAGTATTTTGCCTCTTTAAGATTCTTGTCAATTTCCTGCTCGATGTACGGGAGACTCTGGGATATTTCGACAATGCTCTTTTCATACTCTGAAATAAGCCGTCTTATCTCCACGGCGAAGGGTCTGAGCTTTCCGGTTATATCGGTTTTAAATAGCGTTTTAATATTGGCCCCCTTAGAAGTCTTCTTTAGGATTCAGTTTTTGCATGAGTTCCGAAAGAAGTTTTTCGTTGATGATATTCTGGATGCATGTCTTCGTTTGAGGGGAGGTACGTTCAAATTTTACCGCCAATCCTTCCGGCTGAAAACCGCCCCGTGAAATCCGCCGGACCACCATCCCTTCGGTGAAGAAATCAAAATCCTTGAACTGAATGGTCATGACCAGGGGTTCTTCTTCGGCAATTTTCACATCGGTTCTGATAAAACACCCCCCCGACGAAAGAGAGAGTACATTAGCCTGATATTGAATCGTCCCTTCATTCCGGGTGCGGAAGGTTATTCTCACCGGCCATACCACCCGGTTGGCATCACGATGCACCTCGGGGATATCCTTCACGGCTTTGAAGATTTCCTCATCATCCTGGACAAAACGGATGTTTCCCAAGGGGCTGTAGGCTTTCTGATCGATCTTCCCCCCCTGGGTCACGATGATGGTGACGATGGAATTTAAATACCGGATATGATCTACAAGATTTCTCAGAGAAGCCTGGCTGTATCCTTCCGCGGAGATGATGTAGGAGTCTAATTCGGGATGCTCGATATGAAAAAGATGCGAATCGCTTTCCGAGTCGGCGAAATAGAGGGTGCGCTTGGCCGAAAGATCGGCAAAGACAGGCCGGTTCTTGTTTTCTTTTAAGATGATGGTGGTTTTCATATTTCCTGCACGGCCTTGGCGGCATCATCCAGCAGGGCCGCCTCTTTCTCGTTGAAAAAATTAACCAGATTGATAATGATGATCATCCGGTTACCGACCTTACCTATCTTATCCATAAACCGGACATCCACGGATCCGCTGATCTCGGGGGTATCGCTCATCGCCTCTTCGGTGATACTAACCACATCAGAAACAGAATCGACGATGAATCCCACGGTGCGGTTTGAGTCGTCAGGTGAAGATTCTCGTAATACGTTCCAGGCCAGACGACGATGGTGTCGCCGTCCAGGTTTTCCAGAGTCAGATCAAACTTGCTCCGCAGCACGTAGATGGGGATGATGTTGCCCCGGAGGTTGATGATGCCGGGTATGTACTTGGGGACGCCGGGAACCCGGGTTAAATGGGGCATGGAGATGATCTCCTGAACCGAAAGAATAGGAATTCCATACTCTTCATCCCCCACGGAAAAGACAACGTACTGGTTGGATACATCCATATTAAGCTGGGAAACCAGCATATCCTCTTCTTCGTTGTCCTCCCTGCGGATGCTGTCGATCCCGTCGGAATCGCCTTCCGTTCCTTTTCCTCTCTTCAGCCGATTATCTCTGGTTTCCACATCGGATCTCATTGATCCCTCCCGGGGGTGCTTTTTTTTATGGGCAGGCGAAGCTCTTTATTCATCAGCCCAGGGAATTTCAAAAATCAGGAATTTTTAAAATCCGCCTTTATAGGTGAAGAAAAATGACGTATCTTTACCACGTAACGATAGGAAAGCAGGATGCCAATTTTTCTTCGAGGTCTCCCTGGCCCGTGCCCAGCAAAAGTCCTCTCTTATTTCCCTTTTTAACACATCATTAATACTATTGGTTATTTCCGGGAATGCAAGTCCTGGAACCTCTTTTTTGTGAACAGAGTCTCCCGGGGGGCCTTCTCTTTACTCAGAAACACACAGCTTCCTCCCTGACGGTACTCCATGAAATCAACCATCTTCTCGGTGATCCATATTCCCCGGCCGTGGGTGTACTCATCCTCCACATCCCGTTCGTATATTTCATCAAGGCATGCCACCGGATCCTGCACACAGGAAATATCAAAACCTTCTCCCTGATCGGTTATGGTGAAAGCCAGACGGCGGCAGTTCATTTCCACCCGCACCAGGACGTATTTCCGCTGGTCCCGGCGGTTTCCGTGGACAAAGGCGTTGATGCACATCTCATCCAAGGCGATGCTCATCTGTTCCGCCGTCTCCCGGGGATAATCCAGCCGGAGAATCTGAGATATCAGTTCGTTTTGAATGCTTTTCCACTCCGCCATGTTACAGAATTCGTACTCCCGGTTAAGGGGAGACAGAAAATCAATCTGCACCAAGGTGGTGTCATCCCCTAGGGGCAGTCCGCCGTTGAGTTCTTCCACCCTGTCTACGATACGCTTGAAGTTATCCGTTCCCTGGGGGTTATTGTCTTCAAAAACCCTTCGAATCCCCCGCCTCCCCAGGAGCTGCCCCCGGGGATCACGAATTTCCGCCAAGGCATCGGAATAGAATAACAACCGGTCCCCCAGTTCAAATTGAAAAACCTTCTTTTCATAGACCGGGTCGTCAAAAAAACCCACATGCATACCCGAAGCCTGTTCCAGGGTGATGCCTTGGCCGTTCCTGATAAGGACGGGTAGTTCGCCGTTGGCGTTGGAGTAGTACATTTCCCGGCTGTCCAGGTCCACCAGGGCCACCAGCATGGTGGGAAACTGATCTTCGTCGGCGATCTGCTGGTATTCACTGCTGATATGGGCCAAAAAAGTATCGGTTTGGTTGCTTTCGTAGAGGGTCTTCAGGTTCTGATTTACCAGGCTGAGAAGAATGGACGCATCCATGGACGCCTTAAGGCCGTGGCCCGTACAATCTCCTAAGACAATGACCAGTTTATTTTCATTTAAACCTTTCACCACGCTGAAAAAATCGCCCCCCAGGCTCTCACAGGGCAAAAACAAGGCGTGGACGTTAAAATTGTCCAGCACCGGCAGGGTGGTCTGAATAAATTTCCACTGGAGATACCGGGCTTTCAGCAGCAGCTCCGCCTTTTCCACCAGATCTTTTTCGATGGTGCGGGTGTATTCTTGGATCCGGCGCTCCTGCTCCCTCTGCCGGCTGATTTCCAGGATATTCCATACCAGGCCGCGAATCCGATGCTCTTCGTCTTTGAAGGCGGACACCTTCATGAAGGCGTCCACCGGAGCCCCCCCTTTGGAGAGAATAACCTTCTCTCCCTGCCAAACCCGCCCCTCCCGGGCGGTGGCAACGGCCTCCTCAAAAGTAACGGGGTCGCCGAATATCCGGGTCTGGTCCATCACAACCAGATCAGCCACGGTCAATCCCGATAACCTGGTGAAGGTTTCGTTGGCAAAGAAAAAATCGCCCTCCGGGGATGATAGGGCCACCCCGTCACTGGAACTGTTCACCGCCTGTTTGATGGTGGCCAGCTGCTCATTCATCTCCAAGGCGGTCCGGCGGGCCATTTCCGCATCTTCCGCCAGGCTGAGGGCGTTCTTTCTGATCTCCAGGGGGGAAAGAGGTTCATCCAAATCGGCCCCCAACCCAGCACAGGTTTCAGGGGAAAGGCGGTGGTACACAGGATTCCGCCCTAATTCCGCAGACAGGCTGTTTACCTCCTCCTTTAACTGGCGGATCCTGAATTCCCGCCTCCGCATGATTTGGTTCGACCGCTCACTCAGATCAAGGGCATCCTGCAACGCTTCGGCGGCCCGGGCGTTAATGATGACCTGACTTGTGATGCCGGTAAGAAATTCCAAAAACGAGTCTTCTTCGGCCTGGGGAGGGGCTTCCGGGGCCAGAAGAAGAATCCCTAAAACACCCGTGGCTTCTCTCTTGATCTTATAACCCCAACAACCGGCGGGAGAGACCCTAGGGCCGCCGGTGATGAATGGGCAGAAGATTTTTTCTTCCCCAGGGTCTAGGCGGATCTTATCAATAGAACCCCGGAAGAACTCTCCCAGCACCGGTACTCCCGGAGGCAAACGGGTGAAATTATGGTCTGTAACGGTTTCTCCGCCGGAAAAGGCGGCCAGGTGAAAGCAGCTTCCCCGGGCATAACAGCTTTGATAGAGGTCTGTTTGATAATGAGGACAGCCCTTGGTACAGCGGTCTCCGGGCTGATAGAGCCAGATCCAAGCGGCCCTCGCCCCTACCGCCGGAAGGACCGTGTCGGTCACCCCAGCGAGCTTTCGTTCCAGGGATTCAGAGCTGAGAAGCCGGCTCTCCAGGGCCCTCATCAAGACTTGACGCCTGTCCCCGGGGGAATTTTGATGTTTATCGCTGCCGGTAAAATCCAAAGGGACACCTCCCAGAATATGAGCCTAGGAAAATTATAATGGATTTGCCGGGTAATGCAATTTGACCCGGTCATTTTTCTAAAAAGGGAGGGGGGCCGGGGGGGATAAAAAATTTGTTGCATTCCCCGGGTAAATCCAATAGGGTTAGATCATGGGTTTGATATTACCAATCGCCAGCGGAAAAGGAGGGGTCGGCAAATCGGTCTTAGCCGCCAGCCTGGGGGCCGCCCTGGCCCGTCGGGGCAGCACGGTGGTCCTGGCGGATCTGGATCTGGGAGCCTCCAATCTTAATACCATTCTTGGTATCCGCAGCCCCGGCGCCGGATTGGGAGGATTCATAGCGAAAAAAGCGGACAGCCTGGAGTCTATCACCCTAGAAACAGAAATTCCTAACTTGTCTTTTATTCCCGGCGACTCTCTCCTTCCCGGTACGGCGAATCTGAACTACTTCATGAAGTTGAAAATCATGAAAGCCCTGGAAGAATTTCCGGCGGATTACATCATCCTCGACCTTGGGGCGGGGACGGCCTACAATGTGATCGATTTTTTCTGTCTCACCAACAGCGGCCTGCTGGTGACGATCCCCGAAACCACCGCCATCCTGAACGCCTACAGTTTTCTTAAGTTCACCCTTTTCCGGATGATCTCCCGGCAGTTCCCCGCCAAGGGAGAGGAGCGGAAAGAAATCGCCGCCTTTCTCACCGAAAAAATCGAAGGAACCGACCGCTCTTTTAACTCCCTCAGGGAGCTTCTGATTCCCTACGGTGAAGAAGCCATGGCGGTGGTGGACCGCACCATCCGGGGCTTTACCCCCCGGATAATCATCAACCGGGGCACCACCGCCCGGGATATCGACGTGGGCCAGAAACTCCGGCAGATTATCTCACGGAACCTCAATATCCAGGTCCATTTCATCGGACTGATTCCTGAAAGCCCCGAAGTGGTGCCTTCCCTTTTTAAAGGAATTCCCGCCTCGGTACTCCATCCCGATTCGCCCTTTTCCCGGTCCGTATTCCAGCTGGCCGATAAAATCAGGGCATTCCCTGCCGTATCCGCCCCCTTCCCTTATTTTGACGATGAAGACCTTGATACCCTTCAGACCGATTACCACCGGGCCACCGTGTCGGACGGGTAAAACCATACCCTTGAAAATACACCAATTCAGGAGATCATCATGACCCAGCCTTTTTCTTACGGAGAAGATCACCTCACCCCGGGGATCGCCCTATCCTTGGCCCGGGGAGGTCCGGGAAGACTGACTCCGGCGGTGATGGACCGGGTAAAACAATCCCAATCCCGGGTGCAGGACCTGGTGGACCGGGGAGAAGTGGTTTACGGCGTAAACACCGGTTTCGGTCCCCTCTGCCGCACCATCATCGGCGCCGAAGACACCCGGCTGCTGCAGGACCACATCCTGCGCAGTCACAGCTCCGGCATGGGGGACCCCATCGATGAGGAAAAAGCCAAGCTGATGCTGATTCTCAAGCTCCATGCCCTATGCCGGGGTTTTTCCGGCTCCGCCCCGGCCACCCTGGAACGGATCTTCCTGCAGATAGAAAACGACATCATCCCCCAGGTTCCCTCCCAGGGTTCGGTGGGCGCTTCGGGCGACCTGGCGCCCCTGTCACATCTCTTTCTGCCCCTGATCGGCCTGGGAAAGGTGTACCACCAAGGAAAACTGCGGCCGGCCCTGGAGGTACTCCGGGATAGGAAGCTTCCTCCCCTTGAACTGGGACCCAAGGAAGGCCTGGCCTTGATAAACGGCACCCAGTTTATGGCTGCCCACGGGGTCACCGCCCTGGAGCGGTTTCACCAGTGTCTGGAAACCGCCGACCTGGTGGGGGCCATGACCCTGGAGGCGCTTTTAGGGTCGGTAAAACCCTTCCGGGAGGAACTTCACCGGCTCCGGCCCCACCGCGGGATCATCCACGTGGCCCGCCGGCTCCGGCTGCTCCTGGAAGGGTCGGAAATGGTGGAATCCCACCGGGGCTGCCAGAAGGTCCAGGACCCCTACAGCCTCCGCTGTATGCCCCAGGTTCACGGAGCCGCCCGGGAAGCGTGGCTCCACTTGAAGCAGATTGTGGAAATAGAGATAAACGGGGTCACCGACAATCCGGTCATCCTGGAAACCGGTGAGGCGGTGAGCGGCGGAAACTTTCACGGCGAACCCATCGCCCTGCCCCTGGACTACGCCGCCTTCGCCGCTTCGGAGGTGGGAAACATCTCGGACCGCCGGATCTACCTTCTCCTGGAGGGTTCCGCCGATGGGCTGCCGGAACTGCTGATGAAGAATACCGGTATCAACTCGGGATTCATGATTCCCCAGTACACCTCCGCCGCCCTGGTGACGGAGAACAAAACCCTCTGCTTTCCCGCCAGCTGTGATTCCATCCCCACCTCTTTGGGACAGGAAGACCACGTCTCCATGGGTGCCGTGTCGGGCCGGAAGCTTACGGTGATCCTGGAGAACCTGGAAAAGATTCTGGCGGTGGAACTTCTCTGCGCCGCCCAGGCCTTTGATTTCCGCAGGCCCATGAAATCAAGCCCCATCCTGGAGGCGTGCCACCATGAGATCCGGGAGGTAATCGACCACGCCGACGATGACCGGGTCTTTGCGGACGACCTGGAAAATGCCCGGCGCCTCATCCGGTCTGGAAGACTTCTGCGGACCGCTTCACAAGCCGCCTCCCAAGCGGCCATCCCCCTGGAAGAAGGAGAAACCCATGAATTATTCGGAGTTTATTAAGACCTACGCCGACCATCCCCGCTATCAATCCCCCCGGGGTGCCGAACTTCACGCCCGGTCCTGGCAGACCGAAGCCCCCTTACGGATGTTTCTGAACAACCTGGACGCCCAGGTGGCGGAAAATCCCGCAGAACTGGTGGTGTACGGAGGAACGGGCCAGGCGGCCCGGAATCCCCAGGACGCCCGGCGGATCATCCAAGCCCTCTTAGAACTCAAGGATGATGAAAGCCTTCTCATCCAGTCGGGAAAACCGGTGGGGGTGGTCCGGACCCATCCCGAGGCGCCCCGGGTGCTGATCGCCAACTCCAACCTGGTGCCCTACTGGGCCACGCAGGAGCATTTTGACGAGCTGGCCGCCCAGGGGCTGATGATGTACGGCCAGATGACCGCCGGCTCGTGGATCTATATCGGCACCCAGGGCATTTTACAGGGGACCTATGAGACCTTCGCCGCCTGCGGCCGCCGCCACTTTGACGGCAACCTGAAGGGAAAGCTGATTTTCTCCGGGGGAATAGGCGGCATGGGAGGAGCCCAGCCCCTGGCGGCCACCCTGGCGGGGGCGTGCTTTCTGGGGGTTGATGTGGATCCCGAAAGAATCCGCAAGCGGATCGACAGCCGCTACCTCCATAAGAGTACCGATTCCTACGAAGAGGCGGTACGATGGATCCGGGACGCCATGGAATCCGGAGAAGCCTTATCGGTGGGCCTCACGGGCAACGTGGGGGATGTGCTGGAGAAACTCTTAGACCAGGATTTCATTCCCCATATGGTGACGGACCAGACCAGCGCCCACGACCCGGTGAACGGCTATGTTCCTGCGGGTCTTTCCCTGAAGGAAGCAGAGTCTTTACGGAAAACGAATCCCCAGGAGTACCGGCGCCGCAGCCTGAACAGCATGGCCCGTCACGTGGGATACATGCTGGAGATGAAAAACCGGGGCGCCGTGGTGTTCGACTACGGCAATAACCTCCGGGAATTCGCCCGTCAGGGCGGTCAGGACCGGGCCTTCGACTACCCCGGGTTCGTCCCCGCCTACATAAGGCCCCTTTTCTGCCGGGGTATGGGGCCCTTCCGCTGGGTGGCCCTTTCGGGAGCTCCCGAGGATACCTACGAAACCGACCGGGCCTTGATGGAAGCCTTCCCCGACAATCACCACCTGAT
>CAYYNJ010000004.1:18838-31625 GCA_964472775.1 uncultured Spirochaetaceae bacterium | reverse complement strand
GGCTGCACCAGGATGTCGCCGTCGGTGGGATTGTACACCCCGGTGACACAGATAAAGAAAGTGGTTGTTCCCGCCCCGTTGGGACCGATGAGGGCCACAATCTCCCCCTTGTTGATGTGAATATTGATCTCATCCACCGCCCGGAGGCCGCCGAAAACCATGCTCACATTTTTGACGTCAAGAATCGGCATTTAGGCATCCTCCTCTTCGAGTTTGTGCAGGGTCCGGATCTTCCGGACCAGCCCGCCGGGCCGGAAGATCATCATCAGAACCAGGATAATCCCGAAGATAAGCATCCGGTATTCCGAGAAGGCCCGCAGGTATTCGGGCATCAGGATGATGATCATGGCCCCCACGATGACTCCGGCGATGGAGCCCATGCCTCCCAGAACCACCACACAGAGGATGATGACCGACTCCCACACGGTGAAGGAGTTGGGATTGACCACGGTGGTTTTGGCGGCCATGATGACCCCGGCAAAACCGGCCCAGACCGCCCCCATGGAGAAGGCGGTCAGTTTGGCCTTGGTGATGTCGATCCCCATGGACTGACAAGCCACCTCATCTTCCCGCATGGCTTCCCAGGCCCGGCCTATCCGGCTGTGCTCCAGCCGTCTCACGATGATGATGGTGAGAACCACGATGATGATGATGATAAAATAAATCACCTTGGTGGCGTTCATGGGATTCATTTTGATCCCGAAAAACCACGGCCGGGATATACCGGGGATCCCACTGGGCCCCAGGGTAATTTTGTCCAGGTTGGTGGCCAGCATCTTCATTATTTCGGCGAAGGCCAGGGTCACGATGGCCAGATAGTCTCCCCGGAGCCGCAGCACCGGCAGGGCCAGGATGATACCGAAGGCGGCGGCTACCACCCCCGCCAGGGGCAGGGCGATCCAGAACATAACCCCCGACTGCCATCCCATCTCGATAAAAAAACTGTTCATGTATTTGAACATCAGGGCATAGGTATAGGCTCCCACCATGTAAAAGGCGGCATAGCCTAAATTGAGTAGCCCGCCGTAACCGACAACGATGTTCAAACCCAGCCCCAGCATGACGTAGATCAGGGCGGTGATCATCACGTTGGTCTGATACAGGGAGGTGATGAAGGGAAAAAGGATCACCACCACCAGAAGAGCCGCCAAGAGGGGCCGCTTGATATGCTTCTGATTGACAAAAAGAGACACCTGGGCGGTGAGCTTTTTCTGAGACTCTGCCGATTTCGCGCTCTGCCCCCGGTCCCGCCGTTCCAGCATCCAGCGCCAGAGAAAAGACAGAAAGAAAGCCCCGATGCCGATGATGGCCATATTTTTCCACCGGTAAATGGTGGTGTTGTCACTGCCGATGGTATTCACCTTCATCACCATGATGGGGAAGGTGAGAAACATAAACCAGAGAGCGGTGAGGGCAGATTTTTTCAGTTCAGATAACCAGTTCATAGTCCCTCCTAAACCTTTTTGCTCTCTTTCCTTCCCAGCAGCCCGGCGGGTCGGAAAATGAGGATGAGAATGAGGATGATGAAGGCAAAGGCGTCTTCATAGTCTGAAGAGATGTAGCCCGCTCCCAGACTTTCGGTCCACCCCAGGACGAAACTTCCCAGAACGGCCCCGGGGATGCTGCCAATGCCTCCCAGTACCGCCGCCACGAAGGCTTTAATGCCGGCGATGAATCCGATGTAGTAGTTAATCTGACCCATAAAAGAGCAGATCAGCACCCCGCCCAGGGCGGCGGTGGCGGACCCGATCACAAAGGTCAGGGAGATGACACTGTTTATGTTTATACCCACCAGCATGGCCATCTCCTTATCCTGCGAGGTGGCCCTCATGGCTTTTCCCATCTTGGTGAACTTAATGAGAAGGGTGAGGAGAATCATCACCACCGCCGTCACCATCAGGATGATCAGCTGAGTGGAGTTGATGATGTGGGCATAGTCCTTGAGAAAAGGAAAATCGGGAAGGTACGAAGGAAAAGGTAAAAACTTCTCGGTTTGAGAAAGCAGTACATAGTACTGAAGGAACATTGACATCCCGATAGCACTGATGAGGGCGGAGAGCCGGGGAGCCTTCCGCAGGGGTTTGTAGGCGATCTTTTCCACGGTGATGCCGTAGGCGGCGGAGTAAACAATGGCCGCCGTGGTGGAAAGGACAAGAACCAGCCCGGGGGACATCCCCGCCTGGGAGAGGGTGGCGCCCAAAATCAGGGCGATGAACCCACCGATCATGTAGATCTCTCCATGGGCGAAGTTGATGAGCTGGACAATACCGTAAACCATGGTATAACCCAGGGCTATCAGGGCGTAAATGCTGCCCTTGGTGGTGCCGCTTAAAAATAGTTGTAAAAAGTATTCCATTATCCTACCTAAATGAAAGCCCCGGGGGAGCGGATAACTACCCCGGGGACAGGTTTTTTCGCCTTATAACCAGGGAAGGGCTTAGAGTTCTACATACGCCCCGTTCTGAACCTGGAAGATGGAGAATCCGAATCCGATAACATCACCCTTCTCGTCGAAACTGATCTTTCCGAGGGGGGTTTCTACGTATTCGCTCCGCAGGGCATTGGAGACGGCTTCGTATTCGGTGGAACCGGCCTTCTCGATGGCATTCAGGATCGCCAGGTTAGCGGCATAGGCGTTGTAGAAGAACGCTCCGGGTTCGTCGCCGTATTTAGCCAAGTGAGCTTCCGCCGCGGCCACGGCCAGGGGGTTGCTGGTGGTATCCATGGGTCCCGTGGCGTAAACGCCTTCGGCACTTTCTTTAGCCACTTCGATGAAGGTGTTGTCTTTCACACCGTCGTCGGAAACAAAGGGAAGATCCATGCCCTTACCCTTCATCTGGGTGATCAGCTTGGAGGCTTCGGGATGGTAACCGCCCCAGATAACCCCTTCGGCGCCGGAATTGCCCACCTTGTTGATGATGGCGGAGTAGTCGGGGGCACCCACGGTGATGCCTTCAAAAAGAACAACCTCTACGCCGGCTTTCTCAAGAACCGCCATACAGGCTTCGGCAAAACCCTTACCGTAGGCTCCCTTGTCGTGGAGAACCGCCACGGTTTTCAGACCCAGGGTTTCGGCCACAAAGGTTCCCGCCAACTGCCCCTGGGCATCGTCATGGGCGATGGTGCGGAAGTAGTTGGGGTAGGCTCCGCTGAGGGTCAGGGAAGTCTTGGTGGAAGAGGGAGAGATGGTGATAAGTTCGGAATCTTTATAGATGCTCAGGGCCGATTCGGTGGCGCCGGAACAGATGTGTCCGATGACTGCCACAACATTTTCACCCACCAGTTTAGCGGCGGTGTTGGAGGCGACCTCTTCTTTACACTGATCGTCTTCGATCACCAGCTCCACCTGACGGCCCAGGATGCCGCCGGCGGCGTTAACGGCTTCGACGGCCAGTTCCGCGGCATGAACCGAGGGAATACCGTAGGAAGCCAGGTCTCCGGAATGGGCACCGGCTACACCAATTTTAATAGGGCCAGCCGCCTCTTCTTTGCTGCACCCCACAAAAGCGAGGCTCATGGCTACCAGAGCTACAAGCAGGACGGGAAATAATTTCTTCATTTTCAGTCTCCTCTTTTTTGGAAAATAGTAGAAAAAAGAATACCCGGAGTACCCCCTTTTTGCAAGAGTGTAAAATAAATGGGGTCTAATTCGGGTTTACCGCAATAAAAACCGGGTTTCAGTTAGATTTTTTTAAAAAAATCCGAAGTATATTCATTATTAAATATTGGATCCCTGAGATTATTCGTCCAGACCGGTAATTTGCTTCAGGAGAAAGCGCAGAGAATTATCGGATAATTTCAGCTTTCCCCCGCATTCGGGGCAGATAAAACGGCCCTCCGACAGATGCGGCTTGGCGCAGCTCACACAGAGGAGCAGGCCGCAGTCCTCACACCGTCCGGCGGGAGCCTCATCGGGGACCTCTCCCCTCAGCCGCAAAACCCCCTGGTCGGGAAGGTTCCGGGGAACCGTCCAGGTCCGGTCGCAGAATCCGCAGGAAAGTTCCTCTTCCAGCTCCTTCTTCAGCCGTTCCTCCAGGCGCAGGGCCCGGGGAGTATACTCCTCCCGGGGAAGCCGGTCCAGGGCGGCCCGGGCCTCGGCGAATTTCCCCCGGTGAGACTGAAGGTCCGCCAGGTTGATCAAGGCCGAGTAGTTACGGGGTTCTAAATCCAGGGCCGACTCGTAAGCCGTTTCGGCCCGCAGATATTCCCCCTTCAGGCGGGCAATGTTCCCTAACAGGTTCCGCACCTCACCGGAGGGAGCCTCTTCCTCTAAAATCGCCAGGGCCTCTTCGGCCTGATGAATAAGGTCTGCCTCTAGAGCGGCGGAGGCGAAATTGATCCGGTAGGTACGGTTGCCGGGCTCTTCTTTCAGAGCAGCCCGGTAGGCTTCCACCGCTTCCTGATGGCGTTTCAGATGGACCAGCAGATTTCCCCTCATGTTGGCCGCCTCGGCGCCCCCATGGGCACCCAGAAGATCCAGAGCCTCTTCGGTCCGGCCTACCCCGTCCATGGCCAGGGCCAGGTTCACCGCCAGGGACGGCTCCTCCGGGGCCAGCTCCACCGCCCGGGAGAAGAAAGCCAGCGCCTTGTCCCGGTCCGGCTGCTCCAGGGCCGCCAATCCCGCCAGGTTCAGGGCCCAGGGATCCTCCTCCAAAGCAAGGGCCCGGGAAAGAAAAGGCTCCATGGGCCGGCCCTGGTGGTGAAGAAACTCTGATGCCTTGAACTGGTAGATGAAGGCATCAGGCTCCCCTTCAGCGGCGGAAAGAAGAAGAGATTGAGCCCGGTCCACGTCTCCCCGGGAGGCGTCAATCAGTCCCTGGAGGAACTGAACCGACGGATCATCACACCCCTCATCCAGAAGGGCGTTGAAACATAAGGCGGCCTTATCAAGGAGCCCGTCCTGAAAATAAAGCTTTCCCTCTAGAATACGGGCCTCCCGGTTCCGGGGATCCGCCTTCAAAATCAAAGGAAGAAGCGCCTTAACTTCCCCGTAGTCACCCTGCCGAAAATACGCCGCCGCCGCCGATAATTGAGCCTCCGATGCCCGGCGGTTCTCTTTGAGAAGCCCCCGGGCCCGGCCTAAATTCTCCCAGAAAAGCGGTTCATCGGGCTGAATTTCCAGGGCTTTTTCGTAAGCCTCCACGGCGGCGGCCCAGTTTCCTAAAGCATATTCGGTGTTTCCCCTCAGCCCCCAGTACCAGGTCCGGGACTGAACCCGCTCCTGCTGGCCCTGAAGAAGCTCCTTGAGCTCGGTAAACCGGTTAAGCTTGTACAGGGCGATCCCCTGGATTTCCACCCACTCAGAATCTTCAGGATCCCCTTTCCAAAGCCGGGGAACCCACTCGAGAACCTCCAGATAGAGTCCCGACCCCAACTGGCTGCGCAGAACCATCCGAAGCTCCGGCGGCGTGAGAGGCCGGACCAGGGCGATGCGGCGCATCTGCACCAGCACCGCCGAGAAAGCCCCCGCCGTGTAGAGCGATTCGGCCAAGCGAAACCGGGCATCCGGCTCCACCGGCAGATAGTCGCTCCATCGGTAGTAGGCGGCCTCCACCTCAACGGGCCGGGATTCCAGACTCATCCGGTGCAGAGTCACCAGGGCCCGCTCCCCTTCCCCGTAGTTTTGGCCCGCCCAGGCAAATCCCCCCGATCCGATCCCCTCATTTTCATACTCTCCCACCCATTCTTCGTCGATGAAGAACAAAAACCGCGAACCGTGGGCGATGATGCGGAAATGGAGGGGCAGTTCAGGATCCTTCCTGACGAAGGGAGTCCAGGGAATGAGGATCTCCGGACCGCCGTTGAAGACAAGGTCGAACCGGAAGTAACCCCGGTTGGATAATAAAAAATAGTAGTAATTGGTTTCATCCATCTGCCGGAAGCAGAACCCCAGCGCCCCGTAGACCGTTTCTCCGCCGAAGGAAGCCTCCGCTTCCAGCACAAAATCTCGGTACTGATAGTAGGGATTCTCCACCCAGGCAAAAAGGTGGGGACGGAGCAATTCCAGTTCATACCGCCCCCCGGCCAGCCGCGACACATACCCCGGGCCTTCCTCCTCGGGGAACCGGCTTCCCTTGGAGCGTTTAAAATGGGCGGTCCACTTTTCCTGGGCAAAATCATTCATTTCAAGCTGAGGTTTTCGTCGAAACAGGGCCATGTCCCTTAGTATACGAAAGCTCCCCAACCTCGTCTACCAAATTTGGATTTACAGTGATGACAGCTCGGTTGCGCAAGGGAGCTGTTTTGCCTAAAATGGGGCCATGAGTAATTTAAAGGTCATATCTTTGGGGGGATCCATCATCGCTCCCGACGGGGTAGACACCCCCTTTCTGAAGCAGTTTACCGCCATGATCCGGCAGTATCTTGAAGCCGATCCGGAACGGAAACTAATATTCGTCACCGGGGGCGGCGGCCCCGCCCGGACCTGGCAGACCGCCTACCGGGAGCTTTCTGATCATCCCGACGATGACGCCCAGGACTGGATCGGCATCGCCGCCACCCGGCTCAATGCAACGCTGATCCGGGGCGTGTTCAGCGACTACTGCCCCGATGCTGTAATCACCGACCCCACCGCGGCTTTGACTTTTTCCGGCCGGGTATTGGTGGCGGCGGGGTGGAAACCGGGATTTTCCTCCGACTACGATGCGGTTCTCCTGGCCGAACGCTTCGGCGGCAACACCGTTATCAACCTCTCCAACATCGCCAAGGTCTATTCCGCCGACCCCCGGCTGGACCCGCAGGCGGTTCCCTTCGACACCATGACCTGGGCCCAGCTGCAGAACCTGGTGGGAGACACCTGGGTCCCGGGGAAGAACGTTCCCTTCGACCCCATCGCCACCCGGAAGGCCACGGAACTCAAACTGAAAATTATCATCGCCGCGGGCAAACAAATCGACAACCTGAGGAACCTGCTGGAGGAAAAACCCTTCGACGGCACCCTGATTGAAGGGTAAGGGTGAACCTGATTCTCTTTGAACCGGAGGAAATGGATAGGCCCTTCTCTCCGGAGGACCCCCGGATCAGACACCTGAAACAGGTTCTGGGCCGTGAACCGGGACAGGAGTTTGATGCGGGCCTCATCGACGGCTCCCGGGGCAAGGGCTGGATCGAAGCCGAATCCGCCGGACAAGTGCGCCTGGGATTCAGACCTTTAGAAGATCCTCCGTCCCTCCCGCCCCTGGATATTGCCGTGGGGGCCTGCCGTCCCCAAACGGTAAGGAAGGTACTTCTCCAGGCCACCGCCCTGGGGGTCAGGAGCATCCACTTCTTCGCCTCCTCCCGGAGTGAACGGGGCTATCTGGAGTCCAAGGTCTACCGTCCCGAACAGATCCGGCCCTACCTGATTGAAGGCGCCCAGCAGGCCTTCTGTACCAGACTCCCTGAAACAGCGGTGCATGAGACCTTTCAGGGGTGCCTGGAGGTTCTTTCGGAAGGCCGGGGCATCGCCCTGGATAATTACGAGGCCCAGGGACCCCTTCATACCTACCCTTTTGACAAAGTCGGTTCTTCCTCCGTCCCTCCCCTGTCCCTCTGGATCGGTTCCGAAAGGGGTTGGTCCGCCCCGGAAAGAGAAGCCTTCCGCCGGCACGGCATCGCCCTCCGGGGGCTGGGCCCCCGGGTCCTGCGTACCGAAACCGCCGTGGTGGCGGGAATAACCCTCTGCCTCACCGGCCTGGGCTGGTGGGATTAGTCGTTTATAGTCCCCTGAAGGTCCTGCGGCCGCTTTACCCCCGCATAGAGAAATGCCGACGCCGTTAGAAGAAGCGCTCCGGGAACCCACGCCCAGGTGATACCGAAGTGCTGAGCCAGATACCCCGCTCCCAGGGTACCCAAAGCCCCCCCGGTCTGTAAAAAAAGCGACTGCAGGGAAAGCAGGGAGGAACGGTGTTCCGAAGGAATCAGGCGGTGGAAAAGAGCCTGTTCGGGCGACCCGGATACGCCGTTGAAGAAAAACAGGATGAAGTAAAAAACCGCAAATCCCAGGACGCTTCTCTGCAAAACCAGGACCGCAAAGAAACTTCCCATGAGAAACCGGCTGATAAAAAGGACCAGCCTGTCGTTTTTCCGGAAAAGTTTCATGATCCCGGGGGAGGAAAAGTTCCCCGCTGCTCCGGCGATAAAGTACCCCGCCGCCAAAACTCCGAAAATCCACTGCCCCTGGCCCGGGGAAAGCATGTTATTCACCCGGGGCTGCCACAGCTGTTCCAACCCGGAAACACCCAGACCCCACCCCAGGCCCGTCATCAAAAGAAGGGTCAGCGCACGGTTGTGAAAGGCCAAACCGGCGGCTTCCTTTAAAATTCCCGGGACCGTCTGGATTCCCCGGACAAGTGAAGATATCCGGGTCTCCCGGTGTTCCCGCACCAGAAGCAGGGACACAAGGATAATCACCACCTCTAAGCAGAGGGATGCCAGGATATTAATACCGTAGGGGCCGAAATCGTTCACCCGGGGCAGGGGAAAGGCGGCGGAGGCCGCCAGATCGGGGAGAATGCCTCCTAGGAGAGTTCCTCCTCCCAGCCCCAACAGCAGGGCGGTGTTCACCCGGGCCAGGGAGCCCTGGAGGCCCGATTCCGCCACAGCCCCTTCCCGCCGGTGATACTCATCCACAAACCAGGCATCCAGAGACCCCGACCCCAGAGCCCGGCTCATTCCCATCAGAACCGTCCCCCCCACCAGGGCGGGCAAGGTTTGGGCAAATAGGAATACCCCCAGGGTCATCATTTTCAGAACCCGGGAGATGAGATAGACTCTCTTCCGGCCGATCCCGTCGGCCAATCCCCCGGTGGGCAGTTCCAGAACCATCACGGTAACCGACATGGCCGCCATGACCACCGCCACCTGGGAAAGGCTGATCCCCCGGCTGAGGAGGAAAAGAGTCAGAATGGGGATCTGAAACCCCAGGGCCATATACTTAAGCACCTCCAAGGCACCGAAGAGCATCACCAGGGGTCGCAGTTCAAGATTTTTATCTAATCGTTCCATATCCACACCTTTCGGGCATAACCTGCGGGAAAGGGGACCGGATTGGTAAAATCCGGAAGCCACTCGTCTCCCTCGGGGGGTCCCTGAAAAAATCCCTCTTCTATCCCCAGCTCTTCCAGCCAACGGTAGGCGGTTTCCGCTTCTTCGGCCCTTAGGGTCCGGCGGGGAGCCGCCCCGGCAGCGCCGGGCACCGGGGTATACTGGGTCATCAGAGAAAAACTCACCCCTCCGCGGGCCCGGGGGGCATAGTATTCCAGCACCTGCCGGGTGGAATCCATCTGGCCCGGCAAAATCAGATGACGGATCAGCAGTTTCAGGGGGTGGTCTCCCCAGGCAATCCCGCTCATCCCTTCCCCGGAGGCTATCCGGTCTAAAACATAATCGATCAGCTCCCGGACGGCTCCGGGATAACCGCCTCCCCGGAAGAGCCGGGAAGCCAGGTCATCCTCCAGGGTCTTGAGATCGGGAAGCCAGAGATCCACATGGGGGTAAAGGATTTTCGCCATCTCAAGGCTCTCATACCCCGATGTGTTCCATACCACCGGCAACCTCATACCGGCATCCCGGGCCAGTTCCAGGGCCTCAAGGATCCCGGGGATGAAATGGGTTCCCGTGACACAGTTGATGTTCGCCGCCCCCTGTTCCTGAAGATTCAGCATGATGTCGGAAAGCTCCTGCACCGTCACCTCCCGGCCCGCCCGGCTCCGGCTGAGTTGATGGTTCTGGCAGAAGACGCAGCGCAGGGTACAGCCGGTAAAAAAGAGGGTGCCCGACCCCGGCCCGGCGGAGACGGGGGGCTCCTCTCCTCGATGAAGCCCCGCCCAGGCCAGCCTGATCACCGAGGTTTCGCCGCAGAAACCCTTTTGGCCTTCCAGACGGTTGACCCCGCAATTCCGGGGACAGAGGAGGCAGTTCCGGTATAAGTCTCGGTATGATTGAGGTTTCATTCCTATTATCTCACCATGGAAAGCACTAAATAGGCCAGGCCGGTGAACAGCAGGAGCAGCGATTCAAAACGGCTCAAACAGCGCCGGGTTCCCATGCTGAAAAAGAACAGCAACGCCGTTCCCCCTAGAAAGAGGAGATGAAAAGCCAAATCGACCGGTAAGGCCACCGGTTCGACCACCGCCGTTAGCCCCAGGATGAGCAGAATGTTGAAAATGTTCGACCCCACCACGTTGCCGATAATCAGGTCGGTTTCCTTACGGAAGGCGCTGGACAGGGTGGCGGCCAACTCCGGCAGTGACGTCCCTACCCCCACGATAATACCCAGGGCCACCGTTCCCGCCCCCAGGGCGGAAGCCAAGCTCACGGCCCCGGAAACGGTGAAGTCTCCCCCCAGGTAGAGGTCCAACAGGCCCGCGGCGATTTTTATCACCGAAAGGGCTAACCGGGGTTCTTCCATTTTAACCGCTTCTTCGGCGTACTGGCTCACCACCGCCGGAGGAACCGGTGTTTTTTTCATCGAGAGATAGAGATAGAGAAGGTAGAACGCCAGGGCCAGAAGAAGAACCGATCCGTCCTGCCGGGAAAGCTGAGCCGTCGATCCTTCCGCCGCCAAGGGCGGAAAATCCAGAGAGAGAAGAATCAACATCAGCGTGGCCCCCAGAAGGATGGGGCCCTCGGTGCTGATAAGACTTCGCTGGATCTGCATTTTCCCGGCGATGAGCCCCCCCAGCCCCAGGATGATTCCCAGGTTAGCCACATTAGAACCCAGGATGTTTCCCAAGGCCAGATCCGTATCTCCCCGGAGGGCCGAAAGAAGATTGACAAACAGTTCCGGAGAACTGGTTCCCAGGCCTACGATGAAAATTCCCACCATTAAAGGGGCCACCCCGGCCCTGCGGGCCAGGCTCCCGGCGCCGGAGATCAGCCGGTCCGCCGATGAGATGATGAGCACCACACCGCCTAAAAGCGCCCCGGGCTGGGGAAAGAAGAGAAAGAGAATCGCCGCGGCGGGAAGAAGGAAAACCGGAAAAGCGGGGCGTCTCCGGCGGATGGTTAAATAGAGTTCCGCAAGAAAAAAAACCGAGAGGGCGATGAAAAAAATAAGGTCGGACATTCTCCCATTATCAATGGATCAAATGGCCTTGTCAAAAGAAACCAGTTAGTGTAGATTAGCTTCTAAGGCGAGCCTCGGCTTTACCTTGCCAGCGTGGTGAAATTGGTAGACACAGCAGACTCAAAATCTGCCGGGGGCAACTCTGTGTCGGTTCGACTCCGACCGCTGGTAACCTGTTCCTAGTGTCCACAACCGTGGATAAAAACGGCCCTTAACTTATTAACTTACAAGGAGTTGGGCCGTTTTTTTATAATCGCTGGGAAAACTCCCTCCAAACCACCCTCGGAGGAAAAGTTAAAGAACCTCTTTATCCACGGTGCGAAACACTAAGAAAACCCCTGGGTGAGCCCCGGGGCTACCATGAGGCGCTTTGCATCAAAAAGTTCTTGAGACTGATGAGGATGATGACTCCCATGACTCCCATGAAAAGATAATCGACCCCCCGGTGGGAGAGCCGTACGGAAACGGCGGACCCGATGACCGCACCGCCCACTCCGCCTGTTATCATGGCCAGCAAGATGGTGGAATCGAAGGGCGGCAGGTTTCCGGCGGCCAGGGTGAAGGCCAGGCTGGTGATCTGGGAAAAGAAGATGATAAAAAGCGAGTTTAACGCCGCGGTCTTGGAATCCATGGAAAAGAAAAAGTAGAGGACCGCCAGGTTGATGGGGCCCCCGCCGATCCCCAGGAAGGATGCCACCGTACCTAACAAAATCCCGATGATGAGGCAGAAAACGCTGCCGTCCCTGTGGATGGGGGTGATTCTGTTCTTGTAAAGGGTGAAAACCAGCACCCCTGCGGTCATGATCAGGAGCAGCAGGGATTGACTTGCCCCGAGAAACTGGTCTCCTGGAAACCGCATTTGTATCTGATCAAAAAGGTGTTTCCCCAGGAGGCCCCCGGCCACACCCCCCAAGGCAAGAAGGGTGCCGATTCTCCTATCCACCGAGGCGGCGGATCCTTTGCTCCGGAAAAGGGCCGCGGCGGTCATGGAAAGGACGGTGGATCCGGATAAAAAACTGATGGTGGCCACCCCGAAGGGGCTGACGCTGTCCATCAGGGGTTTGATGATGACACCGCCTCCGATACCGCTGATGGCCCCTACCACGGATGCGGTCAGGGACAGAACAAAGTAGAACAGGATCATCCGCACCTCCGTGGCGCTATTTTACCGGGTTATGAAAAAATGATCCACCGGAACAGCCTCCCCCAGTGGTGGTTATAAATCTTGTTCATATGGAATATCTTTGCCAGGTCTTCGGGTTTTTTTGTGAAAATCCGGCAAAGAAACGGAGAAATAAATTGCAGATTCGTGAAATCTGCTGTAGCATGGTTGCGATGTTAGGATCAGATAAAAATAAGTATTGAAAAGAGAAGGGTTTAGCTTATGACAGACCTTTGTAAGAAGTTGGCGCAAATTTTAGTAATCGATGATGATGCGGTCCTTCGTTCCCTCTACACCGAATGGCTGGGCCGGGAGGGGCATCGGGTTTTTACCGCCGAAGACGGGGAAGCGGGACTCTCCTATTACAAGCGGCATACCGATGAAATCGATCTGGTGATTCTTGACGTGGTGATGCCCCGGCGAAGCGGTATTGAAGTGTTCCACAGCATCAAAGCGATCAATCCCGAAGCGAAAATCATCTTGTCCTCCGGATACAGCCCCCAGATAGACGCTCTCTCCCGGGTGGTGGGGCAGGGGGTTCCCTTTCTGCCGAAACCGTGTCCCCTGGGGAAACTATC